>JAFZXG010000068.1 GCA_017616925.1 Clostridia bacterium
CCCCATATATTCAAAGGTACACTTAAGTTAGAATAACCAGTCCACTTTGTATATTTTATACTTCTGGTCGTTTCGCTATATTCTACGATTTCTCTCAAATAATAAACGTATCCTACGTATCTTGTAAATTCGTATTCGGAATCGTTATATGTAACGGGCGTTAAAGTCGTAGGTCTGTCCGAGTCTTCCGCAATGTTATAGCCAGAGTTTGTAGTTTTACTTGTGACAGAATTCACAGTATATAGTTTTTCTTTGGTAACATTATCAATAAATTCGGCTACACGGCATACGCTATAATTTGGTCTGTAATTTGCATTTGAATTTGCGGTCGCAAATGTAACCGATTTACAGTATCGATAAGAACCGGTACCGCCGCACCCCAAACAAGTAAGCGATATTATAATCGCGCATAATAAAACCATTGTCTTTTTCATATTTTTCTCCTTTGCTTATATAATTACTCTCAACTTTGTTTTTTTGAGAGTTTAAGCCTTAAAACAAAAAAGGTGCGCATCGAAAGGCGCACCCCAAAATGCATCTCTCAATGTTACCACACATTTCCCTATATCAAAGGCGAGAGAATACATTTTTACGATAGTATTCCCTTTGATAAGGGTTATTAAAATGTGTGGTATCGTTATTATAGCATTTCAAAGAGAAAAAATCAACCGTTAATTCTTTTTCAATACATAAAAAAAGAACGGCTGCAAATTGCAACCGTTCTTCAATAGTTGTTTTTATTCCGAAAGTTTCTTTTCAAAGTCGGCTTTCGCCTTTCTGAATCTCTCTTTCGCTATCTTTTCGCTTTTACCGAAAAGCGAATAGTAAGTTTTCAGTTTCGGTTCTGTCCCCGACGGTCTTAAACACACGAACCCGCCGCCCGAAAGTTCGTAGTACACGGCGTTCGTTCTCGCGACGTCGAGTTCTTCTTCGCCGTCTTTACTTACGCGCTTACCTTCGGCGTAATTTCTCTTCGCCACGACCTTTATTCCGCTCACGGATTCTATATCCACCGCTTTCATTTTATCGACGGCGGCGTTCATCTCGTCCATCGCGGTAAGCCCCGAATAGAGAGTGGATATACTCGCGTCGTAAAAATATCCGTATTTTTCGTAGAGTTCTTTAAGTCTTCCGTAAACCGACTTATTGTGGCAGGCATAGTAGCAGACCATCTCGGCAAACAGCATACTCGCCACCACCGCGTCTTTATCTCTCGCGTGCGTTCCGTAAAGGTATCCGCAGGACTCTTCAAAGCCGAACACGAACTTCCTTTCGCCCGTGTCGTCCAAAGTCTTTATCTTTTCGCCGATATACTTGAATCCCACGGGAACGTCGAAGAGTTCGACGCCGTAATCGTCGCAGATAAGTTTCGCCATATCCGTCGTAACGAACGATTTTACCGCGAAACATTTCTTATCGAGTTTTCCGAGTGCTTTTAGTCTCAATAAAACGTAGTCGAGAAGAAGAACGCCCGTCTGGTTGCCCGAAAGCGCGATAAATTCGTTATTATCGTCTCTTACCGCCACTCCCAGCCTGTCGCAGTCGGGATCCGTACCGAACACCACGTCCGCACGCTTAAAATCCGCCATTTTGATCCCGAGTGACAAAGTTTCCTTAAACTCTGGATTCGGCACGGCTACGGTCGAAAATTCGGCGTCCGGCGCGATCTGTTCGGGAACGAGAGTCGCTTTTATTCCGATTTTTTTAAGTATCGTGGTAACGGGAATATATCCGCTGCCGTGAACGGGCGTATAGATGATCTGAATATCTTTCCCGACGGCTTTGACTTCTTTTTCCGAAAGCGCGAGTTTTTTTAGTTTTCTGTAATACGCGCGGTCGACGCTTTTTGGCAAAGTCTTTATTCTTCTTTCGAGTTTCACGTCGCAAATGATCCTGTCCGAAACAAAACTGTCGATTTTATTTATATAATCGACTATGACCGCAGTGGATTCGGGGGACATCTGCGCCCCGTCTTCCCCGTAAACCTTATATCCGTTATACTCCTTGGGATTATGGCTTGCGGTTATCATAACTCCCGCGACTGCGCGCAGTTTTCTCACCGCGAACGAAAGCATGGGAACGGGATGAACGTCCGAATAAAGATAGGCTTTTACGCCGTTACTCGCAAGAGTCAACGCCGTAAAATAAGCGAATTCGCGGGACATCCTTCTCGTGTCGAAAGAGATCGCTACGCCGCGTTTTTTCGCTTTGTCGCCCAAGGACTTAACGTATTCCGCGAGTCCCTGCGTGGCACGGGTGACGGTGTAAACGTTCATCATATTCGTGCCGAGACCTATTATTCCGCGCATCCCCGCAGTACCGAATTCGAGATTTTTGCCGAAACGGTATTCGATCTCCTTTTCGTTGTCTTTTATACTTTCCAGTTCTCTTCTTTCGTCCATCGAAAGTTTGGGGGAAGAGAGCCAGGATTTATATACGTTTATGTATTTCATTTTACTTTCCTTCCCGTCCGTAAAATTTCAGCAAAACAATTATACACGCTAACCAAAAAGATGTCAACACGAAAACAATTTTAGTACAAAAAAATAAAGAACTTGTTAAAACAGTTGACATAAAAATTATATTTTGCTAAAATTTATAGGCATTGTCGAAACGACGTTTATTTGCGGGTGTAATTCAATGGTAGAATTCCAGCCTTCCAAGCTGGCAGCGTGGGTCCGATTCCCATCACCCGCTCCAAATTGTTACGATCGCCTTTACGGCGGTCGGAACAATTTAAGGTGGACGTAGCGGGTTGAAGACTCGTTCGCCGCTTGCGACATTGCTTAAAAACAAAAGTAAATAACGGCGTCTTTTCAAGGCTTATGCGCCTGTAGCTCAGTCGGATAGAGCACCGGCCTTCTAAGCCGGGTGTCAGGGGTTCGAATCCCTTCAGGCGCGCCATACACGGCGGGTGTAGCTCAGTTGGTTAGAGCGCGAGATTGTGGTCCTTGAGGTCGTGGGTTCGATTCCCATCTCCCGCCCCATTTATTTAGGGGTATAGCCAAGCGGTAAGGCACGGGATTTTGATTCCCGCATTCGTAGGTTCAAATCCTGCTACCCC
>JAFZXG010000069.1 GCA_017616925.1 Clostridia bacterium
ATGATTTTTCTTATTTCACTCGCGCGGGCGAAATTATCGCTTAAATTTTCGTACCGTTCGCTTGCCGCGAATTCGAAAGTCTTTATTCCGAAAATATTTTCCGTTCCGCTTCTGAATCCTTCTTCCTGTCCTCCGCCGATAATTAGCGGATCTAAACTTACGCTTTTCTTTTTTATAAGCGCGCCCACGCCTTTAAGCCCGTTTATTTTGTGCGCGCTTACCGAATAAAAATCGACGCCGTCGCCTATTTTGTACGGTATTTTACCGTAAGCCTGAACTCCGTCCGAATGAAAAATTATCTTTTTGTTTATTTTCTTCAGATTTTCCGAGATAGCGTTAATATCGTTGATCGCTCCCGTTTCGTTACAAACGTGCACTATCGAAACGAAATCTATTTCAGTATTGTTTTTAACCGTTTCGTAAAGATCGGAAACCTTTACCGATCCGTCGGCGTTTACGGGCGCGAAAAAGACCTTTCTTCCGCGTTTGATAAGTTCTTTTACGGAATTATAAACCGCGGCGTGTTCGCCTTCCGTAGTCAGAACCGCGCCGCGAGAGTGGTTCTTGAATATAGCCTGATTATCGCTTTCAGAACCGCAGGAAGTAAAGATAAGATCGTGATTTCCCGCCGAAATATGCGAAAGCAATGCGGTCTTTGCGGATTTAACGGCTTTTTTATTCTCAACTCCGCCGTTATAAAGTGCCGAAGGATTGAAAAATCCGTCCGAATTGTATATTTCGGCTTTTTTCAACGCCTTTTTCGACGGCCTTGTAGTAGCGGCGTTATCGAAATATATCATAAAACACCTTTTGCAAACACGTCCGGTCTCGCGTATAATCGCAGGGATTTGATAAAGTCCGCCGTACAGTCCAAAATAAAGATTTTCTTCTGTCCGTCGTAGGCGGCGAATATATAATACGCAATCGAATCGCTTTTGAAATTCGAAGTCGCTAAGACTTCGTCCACGTTCGGAGATTCGCAAAGCCTGTAGCACTCATCGTCGTTCGTCTTCCCGACTTTAACGATATCCGAAGTCTCGAATTCCGCGAGTTTTTTGTTTTTTACGTTATTTGAAATGCTGTAGATCCTGACCGAACCGTTCACGAGAATATAATCGAAATCAAGACAGAACCTAAACTTTAACCTGCCGAGAATGATCGCGGAAGCGACGAACATCGCTATAAACACGACGTAAATAAGTACGGAAACGAGTATGTTGTCCTGACTTATGGGAAACCCGAATAACGCGATAAGCGAAAGTATCGCGAGTACCCAACTTATTATCGAGAAGATAAAAAGGATCGTATATTTTGCCTTTTCGCTTTTTCTGTTCTTGCATACGGAAGTTTCCGTGTAATAAAAATCTCTCATATCATTTCAGCGTGACTATAGTAACGCCGTCTCCTCCTTCTCCGTAATTTCCCCTTCTGAATTCCTTTACGGTTTTTTCCTTTTTAAGATAACTTCTTATTTCCTTTTTCAATATGCCTTCGCCCAAGCCGTGAATAATTTTTACTTCGGCTATATTAGACACGACCGCCGCGTCTAAAAAGTCCGCGACTTTATCCAACGCCTCGATAGAATCTAATCCCACGACGTTGATCTCGTTCTTTGTCGCCTTAAAATCTGTGTTTCTCGAAACTTTTATAACTTCTGTCGAATTCTTTTCGGGTGCGGAAACATTATACGCATCGGAAAGTTTTATTACCGTCTTTGCGTTGCCTATTAAGACCGTGATCTCTTTCTTTCCCGCTTTATACTCGTCTATTTTTGCGCCGCAATCGAGCGATTTTACGTAAACGGTATTGCCCTTAATAAGTTCGTTTTCCTTCGCGGGTTTTAGTACGAAAGGTTTTTCCCCGTCGTAATCGCTTAAATATTTGCTGTTTTTCAGTCTGTTTTTCAGTTCTCCCGCACGGAATATCTCTTTGCTTTCGAGCCCCGCTTCGCGAAGTATTTTTTTAAGTTCGTTGATTATCTCTTCCGCTTCTTCGAGTCTTTCTCCGACGATACGCTTTACTTCTCGCTTAGCAGATTCCGCTATCTTTTCTCTTTCGGCGGTTATCCTTGCTCTCTCTTCTTCGATTTTTCGTAGGCCCGCCTGTTCTTTGGTTTTTATTATAGATAATTCTTCTTTTAATTTTTCGCTCTCTCTTCTCGATTCTTCGGCTTTTTTAAGCACCCGTTCGAAACTTACCGACTTATCCGAAAGGAAAAGATAAGCGTCGTTTATTACGTCCTGTTTAAGCCCCAAAGTCTTTGCTATCTCTATCGCGTTTGAACTACCCGGTATACCGACGTTCAACTTATAAAGCGGTCTTAACGACACCGCGTCGAACTCCATGGATGCGTTCTCTATTTTGTCGTTTTCGGCAGCAAATTCTTTAAGTTTAGAGTAGTGCGTCGTTATAATGCCGAAACAGTTTTCGGACAAAAATTTCTTTATCAGCGACAACGCGAGCGCGCTGCCTTCTTCGGGATCGGTCCCCGCGCCTATTTCGTCGATTAAAACGAGACTTCTTCCGTCCGCCAGATCCAAAATATCTATAATGTTTTTTATATGCGACGAAAAGGTCGATAAACTCTGTTCTATGCTCTGCTCGTCGCCTATATCGGTATATACGCCCGAAAAAACGGATATTTCCGCTCTGCTTGCGGGAACGAACAGCCCCGACGCCGCGAAAAGCGAGAACAACCCCGTGAGTTTCAAAGTGACGGTTTTTCCGCCCGTGTTAGGTCCGGTTATCAAAAGGAAATTATAGTCTTTTCCGAGATCGACGGATACGGGCACTACTGACTCTCTCGGTATAAGCGGATGTCTCCCGCGTTCTATTACGATAATTCCGTTTTCGTTTAAATTAGGTCTTACACCGCCGATGACGAAAGAATATTCGGCTCTTGCGAACGCGACGTCTATCTCGCAGAGATTTTCGGCGTTATACCTTATTCCGTCCGACATATACGATATCTTCGACGAAAGTTCGGCAAGTATGCGTCTTATCTCTTCCGCTTCGGAAAAAAGCGCACGCTTTAAATCGTTGTTATACTCGATAACCGCTTCGGGTTCGATAAAAAGCGTTGCTCCGGAAGACGACTGATCGTGAATAAATCCCTTTATAAAACTTCTGTATTCGCTTTTGACGGGTATAACGTACCTGTCGCCACGCATTGTGACCGTTCCGTCCTGCAGATATTTGGCGTCGTTCCCGCGCG
>JAFZXG010000070.1 GCA_017616925.1 Clostridia bacterium
CTATGCCTTTATCTTTTAGCCTTGAAAGCGACGGAAGTACGTCGATAGGCGGTGTTATTCCCTTCTTATAGAGTTCGCGGGAAAGTATTATCTGACCTTCGGTGATGTATCCCGTAAGGTCGGGGATCGGGTGCGTCTTGTCGTCTTCCGGCATGGTAAGTATGGGGATCTGGGTGATAGAACCTTTCTTTCCCCTTATCCTGCCCGCGCGTTCGTACATAGTCGCAAGGTCGGTGTATAAGTATCCGGGATAGCCGCGCCGCCCGGGAACTTCCTTTCTCGCCGCCGAAACTTCGCGGAGTGCTTCGCAATAGTTGGTGATGTCGGTCATAATAACGAGTACCTGCATACCGAGATCGTAAGCAAGGTATTCGGCGCAGGTAAGCGCCATACGGGGCGTTGAAATACGCTCGATAGCGGGATCGTTCGCAAGGTTTACGAACATTACCGTTCTCTCTATCGCGCCCGTCTTTTTAAAATCTTCGACGAAGAACTCGGACTCTTCGTAAGTGATACCTATCGCCGCGAACACGACCGCGAACTTCTCGTCCCCGCCCAAAACCTTTGCCTGTCTCGCTATCTGCGCGGCAAGTTCGGCGTGCGGAAGTCCCGACATACTGAACACGGGAAGTTTCTGTCCCCTGACAAGAGTGTTAAGCCCGTCTATCGCCGAAACGCCCGTCTGAATAAATTCGTTAGGGTAATCTCTCGCTGCGGGATTAAGCGGTTCGCCGTTGATGTCCATATATTTTTCGGCGATGATCGGTTCTCCGTCGTCACGGGGATTGCCCATACCGTCGAAAACTCTGCCGAGCATATCTTCGGAGACCGCAAGTTCCTGCGCGTGTCCCAAAAATCTCGCTTTCGACGTCGATATCTGCAAGCCCTGCGCACTCTCGAAAAGTTGAACGAGCGCTTTGTCGCCGTTTATTTCAAGCACTTTGCCGCGGCGTATCTCGCCGCTAGCCTGTTTTACTTCGACGAGTTCGTTATATTTAACGCCTTCGACTCCGTCGACAAGCATTATAGGTCCTACGACTTCTTTTATCGTCTTATATTCCTTAATCATTTGCGCCTCCTTCGGCAAGCAGTTTAAGTTCGGCTATTATCTCCGCGTCCGCCTGATCGAGCGACTTAATTTCGCTTTCGGGAACGTACTTTGCTCTGCCTATTTTCTCTCTCGACGGAAGACTCAACACTTCCGAAAGTTCGGCGTCTCTGTTTAATGCGTCCACCGAGAGCCTGTAAAAGTCGTATATCATTTTGAGTATTTTGTACTGTTTTTCAAGCGAAGTAAAGGTATCTACTTCGTGGAAAGCGTTCTGATGCAGGTAGTCTTCTCTTATCGACTTCGCCGTTTCCATAGTAAGTCTGTCCTTATACGATAAAGCGTCGCTGCCGACGAGTCTTACTATTTCTTCGAGTTCGGACTCTTCCTGCAGAATACCCATTGCGAACGCGCGCAGTCTCGAAAAGTCCGCCGCGACGTTCTCGTTATACCAGTCGGCGAGTTTATCGCTGTAAAGCGAATAACTGATAAGCCAGTCGATCGCGGGGAAATGACGTTTATACGCGAGTGCGGAAGATAATCCCCAGAACACTTTTACTATTCTTAACGTCGCCTGCGAAACGGGTTCGGACAGGTCGCCGCCCTGCGGGGATACAGCGCCTATCGCCGTAACCGATCCCACTTTATCCGAAGAACCGAGAACCTTAACTATACCCGCTCTCTCGTAAAACTCCGCGAGACGCGAACCGAGATACGCGGGATATCCTTCTTCACCCGGCATCTCTTCGAGTCTGCCGCTCATTTCGCGGAGCGCCTCCGCCCAACGCGAAGTCGAGTCCGCCATGATCGCCACCGAATACCCCATATCCCTGAAATATTCGGCGATAGTGATACCCGTGTATATAGACGCTTCGCGCGCCGCGACGGGCATATCCGAAGTGTTCGCGATAAGCACCGTTCTTTTCATAAGCGGTTCGCCCGATTTGGGATCTTTAAGTTCGGGGAATTCGTTTAAGACGTCGGTCATTTCGTTGCCGCGTTCGCCGCACCCTATATATACGATAATGTCCGCGTCCGCCCACTTTGCGAGTTGGTGCTGAACGACCGTCTTCCCGCTGCCGAAAGGTCCGGGGACCGCGGCGACACCGCCCTTCGCTATCGGGAACAGCGTGTCTATTACTCTCTGCCCCGTTACCATAGGCATAAACGGGTTAAGTTTGGTCTTATAAGGTCTACCGCGACGGACGGGCCACTTACGGAGCATGGTTACTTCCTTTTCGCCGTCCGCGGTTTTTATTACGGCAACCGTTTCCGTGATATTATACTCGCCCTTTCCTATCTCGGTAACTTCGCCCTCTATACCGAAAGGCACGAGAATTTTATGAGAAACTATCGGAGTTTCTTTCACTTCGCCCAGAACGTCGCCGGCGATCACCTTGTCGCCTTTTTTAGCGATAGGTATAAAATCCCACTTTTTCTCGTGATTGAGATTGTTTACCGAAACGCCGCGGCTTATTCTGTCGCCGTACTTTTCGTACATTTTAACGAGTGGTCTCTCTATTCCGTCGAAAATGCTTTCAATTAAGCCCGGCGCGAGTTCGACCGAAAGGGGCGCGTAAGTGGATTCCACCGCGTCGCCGACTCCCAGCCCGCTGGTCTCTTCGTAAACCTGAATAGAAGCCTTGTCGCCGCGAAGTTCTATTATTTCGCCTATGAGTTTTTTGTCGCTGACTTTAACGACGTCGAACATCTTACTGTCCGCCATACCTTCCGCAACGA
>JAFZXG010000004.1 GCA_017616925.1 Clostridia bacterium
CGCTACGATATTGACGTTGGCGTCCGTACTCGCAAACGCGCCTTTCGCTATCGTAACTACTCCTTCCGCAAACGTATACTCTATGTCGCTACCGTTGAACTTTACGCTGTCTAATTCTCCGAATCCGTAAGACGAAAGATCATAACTGAAATTCGTCTCTTTGTTCTTGGCGATCACCTGAACGTTAGTCTCGTTTACGGTTTCCGCCACTTTTACAGTGAACACTTTTTCCGCAGTAAGTTTTACACCTAAAATTACGTTCTCGTAATTCGCTACTACCGTTATTTCGGTGTTACCCGCTACCGTGTCCGCTACCGTTAGAACATTGCCTTCAAGCGTTACGCCCGCTATCGCGTTCTTTAACGTGAGTTTTACGCCTTGAGTATCCGTCGTTACCGCAAGCGAACTTCCCGCTATTACCGTAGTTTCGGCGTTAGTTATCGAAATCGATTCGGGCGCCGAAACAAACGTCTTTACACTCTTGAATATGAGCATTCCGTTATATACTTCCCAGTATTCCGAAGAAAGACTCGCCAGTATGTCCGCACTGTCTGCTTTAAACGCTTCTATCGACGTGTACATCCCTTCGCCTTCGGCTGCGCTATTAGTATAAGCGGTAGCCGCGGGAACTACAAAATACGAATTGTCTGCTCCAGCGCCTACTGTAGCGTATGCATAAACGGCCTTGTCCGTACCCGCGAGAATACTTGCGTCAAGCATGAATACACTGTTTTGAACGACCGAACCGTCCTGAACCCAGTTTACCGCCCCGACTGCGTTATTAGATAATACAGAAGTAGCGCCCAACGCGCCTTGTATGAATACGTTATCGATTATACTGTTACCCGTTGCAGCTGCTGCTAAAAGTCCTGAATCGTTATTTATTACTTTGACATTGATAAAACCAATATTTTTAATCGTAGCATGATATAAGCCAAGCCATATACCGGCGTATGCCGTTATGTCGTTGATCGTGTGTCCCTGACCGTCTAACGTGCCGCTGAAGTAATACCAGCCGTTAGGAATGTAATCGCCACCCATGTCTATATCGTTCGTCAACACGATATAAGTATAATTAGCAGCCTGATTCTGATCAGACGTTTTGCCTTCGCTCGCATGGTTGAACGCTTCGACTAATTCGGCTTTATTGCTTACCGCAAAGTCGATTATATATGCTTCGCAAATGTACTTTTCGGTATCGGTTTCAAAAATAACGTCAACGCCTTTACCCGTAGTTGCGTTGTGTTCGGTAAACCTCAACGTCGAACCTTCGAGTGCAAAAGCAACTTGCTCACCCGCAACGGTAACCGACGTTATTTCACCGTTAAAGTTTATACCGCTTACGTCATTATCATTAAAGTTACAAAGCGAAAGTTCTTCGCTAAAGGTTATTTCCGATTTGCTTACAATAACTCTTAAAACGGTCTGATCCGATTCGCCGTTAGCCGACGTATATCTAACATTTATCTGCGCGATACCGATGCCGACTGCGTTTATAACATTTCCCGTCACTGAAACCACGTCCGTGTCGTTTGTAGTATACTCGAACGTTCCGCCCGTAGCGCTTTCCCCGTCAATCGTAGCCGTCGCGTTTATCGTGTAAGATACGGGGTTCTCCGTCGTGCCTGCGGTAAGATAAAGGTTCACGTTATCTCCGTCAAAACCGGAGTTTACGCGTACAAGTTCTCTTACGTTAACCGTTACAGTCGCACTAGTTACCGAAAAACCTTTTACGGTGCCGCTTACCGTTACCGTCGTCGTACCGTATGCTACGGGAACTATCGTTCCGTCCGCATTTACCGTCGCTACCGACGGATCCTGCGGTGTATAGGCGAACACGCCGCCTGCGATCTCGGTCTCACCGTCAATGACCACGTAGGCGTCTATTTTAAGACTGTCGCCCTTTCTTACGGTATAAACGCTCATTTCCGTCGTTACCGCAAGCGTCGATCCGCTATCCGGTGCGGTAAAGGTTATTTCGCAAGAGTCGGATTTCCCGCCGACTGTCGCCGTTACCGTTACCACGCCTGCGCTTAACGCCGATACCAAGCCGTCGTCACTCACCGTGGCGATAGTCGGATCGGACGTCGTCCAAATCACGCTGCCCGTTATATTCTTCACCGTGGCGTTTAATTGCACGTCGTCGAATATAGACGAACTTACCGTTTTCCTGTCTAACTTGACCGACTGCTCGACTACGACCGTTACAACGCAGGTCGCGCTCTTATCGCCGACTTTTGCGGTGATATTCGCCGTACCCGCTTTTATACCCGTTACCAAGCCGTAACCGTTTACCGTCGCTATAGACGGCGCGTCCGATTTCCATTCGACAGTTCCTTCGGTGCCTTCAAGCGTCGCTACGAGTTCTATCGTGTTGCCTTCCATTACGGTAGCGGCACTTTTGTTCAGACTTATTTTTACGGTACTACCGCCGCCGCAAGCCGTAATTAAAGCGGCTATCAACGACAACAACACCGTAAAAACCAAACTGTGTCTTAGTTTCTTCATTTTCTTTTTCTCCTTTTTTAATTTTTTTATTTTTAAACACAATCGGGTTATCGTGTATTAAAAATCTAATCCCTGAAAAAGTTGCTTATAAGCGAATCTTCGCTTAAATGCGTTATATGCAAACGCTCGCAATCTTCTTTAAGTTGCTGTTTCATTTCAGCCTCTTCTTTTGACGACAGGCTGCTCGAATAAAGTTTCAGAATTGTGTATCTCACGAACACGCTTTCAATACATATATGATCGCGATAAGTCTGATACTTTTCCGCGTTGTCTGCATATATCTCTATTGCGCGATACGCCTGCTCGATATAATCGTACCACGTTTCAAGTTGGCGAAGCGACCAGAAACGCGAATCGGTCGTTTGCTCGGCTATCGTTGTGTTAGATCCATATTCGTCCTGTATATACTGACATTGAGTTATTATTTCGTCGAACATTTGTTCCATTACATTTGACGCGCGACCGAAGTATATATCGAAAAATTCACGTTTTAACTCGTTGTAATCAAGATTTACGTCCCATCCCCATCTCGATTGAAGATATGTTTTGAAATCGTTGAAACCCGAACAATTCGGTGTACTATATGCCCCTTGATCGAACATCCATATAGGGCTGAAGTTTTCAAGGATCAGTTTATAAGTCCCCTTCGTCTGACCGTAAACATTATACGGAGTATTGTAATTTGAAAAATTCGTGCAGTACCCCCAATATCCGAAATATTTGCAGCATGCCGACCAACCTTTCATTATTTCCTGAGTCTGTATGTTTTCGGGCTGATCCAGACCGTAGGCAAATCGCGCGAATATAGGTGCATACATAACTGCCACGTTGTCGCGACAAACCACTTTTTCGTCTATCGGCGAATAAGTGCCGTCCGTATTTTTTCTCGACGGCGCGGTTTCCGTCTTGTTATATGCGAATATGGCTATCACCACTTCTCTGCCGTTTCTTTCGGTATTCAGCCAGTTTTCTATCTTCTCCGCCACTTCGTTTATGAATATTACGTCGAGACCTGCGTCCGTGCCGTACGTTTCCCTGTAACTCGCACACGTAGGACATTTGCACCAGGTACTGCCGTCCATCTGCGTTACCGTAATAAGTTTTTTGCTTGTATCGGCGTCTATATTTTTCTTTAACGCTTCTACCATTGCATTGACAAGCAACGTCCTCTCCGCCTCGTCGCCGTGCGCGGACAAACATAACTGTGTTCCGTCGTCCGAAAACCATTTAGGATGCACGGACCTGTTCGTCTCGGGAATAAAATAAAAGAAATTGTGATACGGCTTACTCGGTGCGAGATAAAAGTCACTATGCGGCAACGCAAAACGCATTTTGTATGCACGATCACTATTCGTGTAATACTTACCCGTATTAGAAAGCCGATATTCAAAATCCGGATTATCGGTTATTTCAAAATCATAAAGCGGTACGTCGGTTACGTCGTCGAAAACATACGCGTCGTATGCCACGCACTTATATCCGACCGTCTGCGTCAATAATTCGTAAGTGCCCCACAATACGCCGAATTCGTGCTTGGCGCATATATACACGTTTTTGTTTACGGTTCTTATAATGAACCCGTTCGTGTTAAGCGTATCCGGCACGCTTATTCCCGTACTTTCCGCAAGAGACGTGTTGCCGAGCGATATATATTTCGCCCCCACGGGCAATTCGCTTTCTTTTACGGTTCTTAAAACTACGCCCGTCGCCTCATTCATCAAAGACGATATTTCGCTCGCGGCAAACGAAATCTGTTTCCCCGCGTCGTTTGGAATTACCACGTAATAATCGCTTTCCCCGTTACTTATCATAAAATCGTTAGTAACGGTTTTTCTGTAAATATGCGTGCCGCCGGTATACATCCCTTTCTCCGAATATTCCGTAGGCGTCAGGTCAAGTCCCGAATAATCGGGATCGACTTTATCGCCCTTATTACAACCCGTCGAAAAAAGCATCGCCAAAATTAAAATAATACTGACTGTTTTTAATAATCCTTTCTTCATCTCTCTATCCCCCTATTTCACTACTATCGGGCAATCTTTTATTGTTAAATTGCCTGCACGGTCGCGCACGGAATACCTTATGATATATTTACCGACGCTCTTCGGTATAAACGCGTTGGTATTCAGTTTGTAAAGTATACCGTCCGGCGTTATAAAGTAAGTTATAACAGTCAGATCACTGTCAATATTATCTATAGCCGTAGCGTTAGGCACGATAACTTTTTCACCGACCTTTCCTTCCGTCGGTAACCCCGTTACTCTTATTTCGGGTTTTTCTTCGTCAATCACCGAAACCTTAAAACTAAAATTCGTCTTGTTGGTGTCTGCATCTTCCGAATAGTAAGACATTGTATACGTACCATACTTATCCGCCGTTATAAGATAATCCCTGTCGGCAGGAACTTTATTTAACAACGTTCCGTTAACGTCGTAACAAAACTCTCCGTTAACATCTTTTACCGTAAGTTTTACGTCGCAAACTCCGTCTATGATATCCACGCCTTTCGCAGATGGAGCGGTTATTACCGAATTTATTTGTACGTTCCCGCCGTAATCACTACCGAACAGTATTCTCGGTCCTATATAGTCATACTCTTCATCCATGAGTGTCTTGCCGTTTATCGAACATATTGTAAGCGAAGACACTCTCGTTACATCTTCCACGCTTATAGTAAAATAGACAAGTCCGCTCGAAAAACCTGCAAACGATCCGCCGTTGCAATACTCTTTGGCGGTTCCGACAGAGTTTTTCGTCTTATCATACTTAAATTTCATCGTATTGTTATTGTAATTGAACGTAATAAAGTTCGAGTTTTTGAACACGTCGTTTTCGCAAGCGTAAGTCAACCCGTCGTTATCGTTGAAATAGAATCTCGTTCCGGTTGCCGTTTTGATATAGTTAAGTTTTACGCTCTGCGAAGGATCTATGAAATCGGAAATAGTAAAACTTATTTTAGAGTAAAATATTTTGTCGGTTGTACCGCAAAATCTGACGTCCAGATTGTCCGCCGCAACGGGATTAACAAACCCGAATACCGACGCTTTCGAGAAATTAAGCATAACGCCCGAATTATCGACTTCGGTATAACCGCCGTTTTCCGCTACAAACAGGTCTTTCACTTCAAGAACACCGTTTTCATCCCTTAAAATCAACACGGGTATCCCGTATTCCACGCTTTCGGTATTCCCGTTAAGCGTCGCGGAATATTTTATTATGACGAGATCGCCGCTTGTTTTTACTATCGGTTTAATTTTGTCTGCTTTCGCGTTTTTTTCTCCCATGCCGTCGGTATAAGTAACGGTCGTAGAAATTTTATCCCCGCTGCCGTCGGTATAGTTATAAGCAAAATATTTTTCGAGTTTATATTCCTTTCCCGATACTATATATTTCGGTAAAATCGGTTGATCTATAAACACGGGTTTATCTCCCGATGCAACCGAAACAACGTATGAATAATCACCGACGTTGCCCAAATAATCCGTGGATGTAATCGTTATATCGTAATTTCCGTTCGATACCGGTCTGAATTTTCCGTCTTTAA
>JAFZXG010000071.1 GCA_017616925.1 Clostridia bacterium
GGTAGGTGCTATGACAGCAAAAACTTTTGAAAAAAAGTTTATTACAACGCTCCCTAAAATACTTGAAGCCTTAGAGAGTATAGATGCTCCACGAAAAGACGTTTGTCCGCAATCCGGAATTGACGTCGATGATTACAACAGTAAATTAGTATCCTTATTAGGCACAAAAAACAAAATTCGTGTTTCAAACGAAGCCTTAAATACAATAAATAACAATATTGAAAAAGTCAATGACGATTATAAAAACGCCCCTAATAATTATCTTAAAGGATTTTGCGGTATTGTGATCGGTGCATTTTTAGGGTTTATTGTGGCCGTAATTTTAGGATCTCTTGGGTTTATAACGTCTGTTGCACCATTGGTTTCAATAGTATTCGGAATTTTTTTATACAAAAGGTTCAAAGGAAAGCAAAGCGCCGTTATGATTATTATGAGTTTTATTGTAACGATAATTTCTGTCCTGTGTGCTTCGTCATTTGTATATATTTTAACTGCTAATAAACTTGTTGCGGAAGTAGGATTAACTTATAAGGGGTTTGAAGCATTATTTTATTGTTTGGAAGTTTCCGCAGAATTTAAAAGGTTTTTTATTGGCGATCTGGTGCTATCGGGTTTTTTTACTCTACTTGTGGAAGGAATTTGTGTATACAGTATGATTAAGATGGTTAAAAGACCGAAAAAAATGGAATGATGACCTTGTTTTGTTATAATTACGTACGATATTACCATAAGTCAAACTTGTCAAGAAATTTGCGGAGACGTTTCTCCGTGGGGCGCGATCAACCGTATTGACGAACGCGTATATCTGTGTTATAATATTAAGGTCAAAATACGCGAGCGGGGTTTTTATGAAAGTATTATTGATAAACGGGAGTCCGAGAAAGGACGGAAATTGCAAAGTCGCCTTGAACGAATTAGAAAAAACGCTTAACGCCGAAGGGATCGGGACGGAAATCATCGAGATCGGCGGAAAAGCGATCCGCGGCTGTATCGCCTGCGGAAGTTGTTATAAACTCGGTCGCTGCGCTTTCGACGATATCGTAAACGAAGCCGCGGAAAAGTTTAAAAACGCGGACGGGCTTATCGTAGCGTCGCCCGTCTATTACGCGTCGCCGAACGGCACGCTTATCTCGTTTTTGGACAGACTCTTTTACAGTTCGCACTTCGACAAGACCATGAAGGTGGGCGCGGCGATAACGGTCGCGAGAAGGGCGGGAACGACCGCCGCTTTCGACGTTATCAATAAATACTTTACGATATCGGGTATGCCCGTCGTTTCAAGCGAATACTGGAACAATCTGCACGGCAGAGCGATGGGCGAAGCGAAAGCGGACGGAGAAGGACTGCGCACCGTTCGGGTACTTGGGAAAAACGCCGCGTTTTTAATAAAGAGTATAAAACTCGGAAAAGAAAGTTTCTCTCTTCCCGAAAAAGAACCGCCCGAAAGGACGAACTTTATAAGATAACCGTAAAAAAATCATCCCCGCGAATTTTCGCGGGGACGATTTTTAATAGTCTTTTTATCTTTTACCGTCAGTCCATACTGTTTTTAACGTCTTCTTCAAAGTGAGCGGCGGTAATCGCACCCGATCCTCCGTCGTAAAAACTGTTTTTCATATAAATAGCGACAATCTTATTATCGGGATCGACCCAGAAATGCGTGCCGTACGCTCCGCTCCATCCGAAACTGTTTTTCGCTAAAAACGGGTACCCGTCCTTTATTACTCTCACGCCTAACCCCCATGACTCATAGGGATTAGAATACATTTCCAAAATGTGCGGGAGTCTCATCGATCTTACCGTACTTTCTTTCAGCACCCTGACTCCGCTGTATTCTCCGCCGTTTAAAAGCATTTCGGCAAAGACTGCGTAATCCTTTATCGTTGAAACAAGCCCTGCGCCGCCGCACTTATAACTCGTCGGAAAATCGGCGAATATATGTCCTTTCATATCTATAGACACGTTTTTACCGTCGACTTTATCGTGCATATCGACCAGTCTTTCCCATTGTTCTTTATTAGGCGTAAACGTCGTGTCCGACATTTCGAGCGGCATAAATATTTCTTTTTTTAAAAAATCTTCTATATCCAAGTCCGAAACTATTTCTATTATTTTCGCAAGCACGTCGAATCCCGCCACGGGACTGTAAGAATTTCCGCAGTAAGATTCGAAAGAAAGGCAGGTCGTCTTATAAAACTCTATCGCGGAATCCAGATTCTTTTTGTCCTTTTCGGTCATCTGTTTGCCGTAGGCTTCCATAAAATCTCCGCAGACAAGCCCGCTCGTATGCGTAAGTAAGTCCAGAATCCTTATGGGGTTTTCGGCTTTTTTTACGGGTACGACTTTGCCGTCTTGAAGTTTTCCGATATAAAACCCGTTAAACCCTTCTAAAAAATTATCCGCCCTGTCGAAAAGATCTATCCTGCCCTGTTCTATAAGTTTAAGAACCGCCGCGGCTACGATCGGTTTGGTCATTGACGCAAGACGGAAAATATGGTTTTTACCGAGTTTTATCTTTCCTTCGACCGTTTTATAGCCGTAAGACCTATCAATCAGAACTTTGCCGTTTTGGAACACGTAGACGTTTGCGCCGAGAATATTATTGCTTTCAATGTCTTTATTTACTCGGTTCGTTATATTGTTTTCGAGTTTAATTTTATCTATTACCATTTTTCAACCGCCTTAAGTCTTTTTAATCGCCGTTATTTCAATATTCTGCGCAAGAACTCACCCGTATAACTCCCTTCGACCTTTGCGATCTCTTCGGGAGAACCTTCGGCGACCAGCGTTCCGCCGTTATCTCCCCCGTCAGGCCCCAAATCCACTATATAGTCGGCAAGTTTAATAACGTCGAGATTGTGTTCGATAACGATTATAGTGTTTCCCGCCGCCTGCAACCTTTGCAGAACTTTACAGAGTTTATCGACGTCGTAAGAGTGAAGCCCCGTGGTGGGTTCGTCCAAAATATACAGCGTTCTGCCCGTACCCCTTTTTGAAAGTTCTGTCGCAAGTTTTACTCTCTGTGCTTCGCCACCCGAAAGCGTGGTGGATGACTGACCGAGTTTTATATACCCCAAACCCACTTCGCGAAGAGTTTTTATTTTATTATAAATCGCGCTTATGGGCTTAAAGAATTCGCACGCTTCGTCCACGGTCATATCGAGAACTTCGGCGATGTTCCTGCCCTTATACTTTACCTGTAAAGTTTCCCTGTTGTAGCGTTTACCTTTACAGACTTCGCAGGGAACGTACATATCGGGCAAAAAGTGCATTTCTATCTTCATAAGCCCGTCGCCCTGACAATGTTCGCACCTGCCGCCCGAAACGTTAAACGAAAATCTACCCGCCTTGTATCCGCGCTCCTTTGCGTCGGGAGTGGAAGCGAACAGTTCGCGTATCGCGGAAAACACGCCCGTATAGGTCGCGGGGTTGGATCTGGGCGTTCTGCCTATCGGGGACTGATCTATCGCGATCACCTTGTCGAAATACTCGTCGCCTTCTATACTTTCGTACTTGCCCACGCGCAGTTTGGTGCGGTTTAATTTATTAGAAAGCGCGGGATAGACTATTTCGTTTATAAGCGAACTTTTACCCGATCCCGAAACGCCCGTAACAGCGGTAATAAGTCCCACGGGGAATTTTACAGACAGATCTTTAAGATTGTTCTGCCTTGCGCCTATCACCCTTAAATATCTGCCGTCGGGCGTATATCTTTCGGTCGGGATCTCTATCTTTCTCCTGCCCGCAAGATAGTCGCCCGTGATGGAGCGCGGTTCGTTCTCGATATCTTCTACGCTGCCAGTAGCCACGACTTCGCCGCCGTGTATTCCGGCTTTGGGACCTATATCCACGATAAAGTCCGAAGATCTTATGGTCTCTTCGTCGTGTTCGACGACTATAAGGGTGTTCCCTATGTCACGAAGTTTTTTTAAGGTCGCAAGCAGTTTTTCGTTGTCTTTCTGGTGAAGCCCTATGCTCGGTTCGTCGAGTATATAGAGAACGCCCGTAAGTCCACTGCCTATCTGGGTGGCAAGTCTTATTCTTTGCGCTTCGCCGCCCGAAAGCGTGCTTGCCGTTCTCGAAAGCGTGAGATAATTAAGCCCCACGTTTATCAAAAAGTTCAGTCTTGCTTTTATTTCCTTTACGATGGGCGCGGCGATTATTTCCTGCGTGGTCGAAAACTTTAACCCGCTCATAAAATTATAGAGAGTTTCCACACCCATTTCGCAGAGATCGTTTATATTCTTACCGCCGACGGTCACCGCAAGCGCTTCTTTTTTAAGCCGCTTTCCACCGCAGGTATCGCAGGGACGGACGGTCATATATTTTTCTATCTCGGCTCTCGTCCAGTCGCTCGTCGTTTCCTTATAACGCCTTTGAAGGTTCGGAATAATGCCTTCCCAACGTGCATCGTAACTCGTGTTGAAAGTCTTTAAATTGTATTCCATCCGTATCTTTTCGTCGCCGCTGCCGTACAGAAGGATTTTATAGACCTTTTCGGGCAGATCCTTTACGGGCGTGTCGATCGAAAAGCCGTAATGACGGGCAAGCGAATTAAAACTCATCTCGGCGATCTTGCCGCTTTCCAAATTCCAGCCCGAAACGGTCATCGCGCCCTGACGAAGAGAGAGATTCTTGTCCTTTACTATTAAGTTTTCGTCTATCTCTTCCTTAAACCCCAAGCCGTGACAGTCGGGACAGGCACCGTAGGGGTTGTTGAACGAAAAAAGCCGCGGCTCGATCTCTTCTATACTCGTCCCGCAATAAGCGCAGGAATATTTGGTCGAAAACAGTTCTTCGCCCCCGTCCGTATTTTCTATAAGTACCAACCCGTCGGATAGTTTTATCGCCGTTTCCACCGAATCGGTAAGCCTTTTTTCAATGCCTTCCTTTACCACGAGTCTGTCTATAACGACGTTTATCTCGTGCTTTATATTCTTGTCGAGTCTTATATCTTCCGAAAGATCGACGATCTTACCGTCTATCATAACTCTGACGAATCCGCTCTTTCTGAAAGATTCTATTTCCTTTTTATACTCGCCCTTTTTACCCCTTACTATAGGCGAAGTGACCAGAATTTTGGCGCCTTCGGGGTAAGAAAGTATTCTGTCGACGATCTGATCGACGGTCTGTTTTGCGATCTCTTTGCCGCAGTTCGGACAATGCGGAACGCCCACCCTTGCGAATAAAAGTCTGAAATAGTCGTAGATCTCGGTTACCGTACCCACGGTCGAACGCGGGTTGTGCGAAGTCGTCTTTTGGTCTATAGATATTGCGGGCGATAGTCCTTCGATATAGTCCACGTCGGGCTTTTCCATCTGCCCTAAAAACATACGCGCGTACGAAGAAAGGCTTTCGACGTACCGTCTCTGCCCTTCGGCGTATATGGTCTCGAAGGCAAGCGTGGATTTCCCGCTGCCCGAAAGTCCCGTGAACACCACGAGTTTATCACGCGGTATTTCCAGATCTATGTTTTTTAAGTTGTTCTCTCTCGCGCCTTTTATTATGAGTTTATCTTTCATACTACTTTCTCATTTTCGCCTTTAACTTGGCGATAGTCTCTCTTATCTCTATGCACTGTTCGAAGTCGAGTGCCGCGGAAGCGACTTTCATTAAAGCCTTCAGTTTCTCTATCTCTTCGGGTATGTCTTCTTTTTTCACCGTTCGGGCGGGATCGGCCTTCTTGGTTATTTCAAGGGTGTTCACCACGTCCTTTATAATGGTTTTCGGCACTATGCCGTGCGCTTTATTGTACTCGCCCTGAATCTTACGGCGGCGTTCGGTCTCGTCTATCGCGCGTTTCATACTGCCCGTTATCACGTCCGCGTACATAATAACTCTGCCTTCGGCGTTGCGCGCAGCCCTACCTATCGTCTGTATAAGCGAAGTTTCGCTTCTTAAAAAGCCTTCTTTGTCCGCGTCTAATATCGCGATGAGCTTGACTTCTGGAAGGTCGAGTCCTTCCCTTAAAAGATTGATGCCGCACAGCACGTCGAACTCGCCCTGACGCAGCGACTTTATTATCTCGATACGCTCTAAAGTATCTATATCGCTGTGCATATACCGAACTCGCACGCCGCTTTCCGAAAGATATTCGGTGAGACTTTCCGCCATTTTCTTCGTAAGCGTGGTAATAAGCGTTCTTCCGCCCGTCGCCGTGTTTTTGTTTATTTCCGCAAGCAAGTCGTCTATCTGATTTTTGGTCGGACGGACTTCCACCGTGGGATCTAATAGCCCCGTCGGGCGTATAAGCTGTTCGACGACCTGTCCCGCCTCCTTCAATTCGTAGGGCGCAGGCGTTGCGGAAGTGCATATCATTTGCCCCACTCTTGCGTCGAACTCGCTGAAAGTAAGCGGACGGTTGTCGAAAGCCGACTTTAACCTGAAACCGTAAGAAACGAGATTCTGTTTTCTCGACCTGTCGCCGTTATACATCGCGCCTATCTGCGGGATCGTAATATGCGATTCGTCGATAAAGACCACGAAGTCCTTCGGGAAATAGTCCAAAAGCGTGAACGGCGGCTCGCCGATCTCTCTGCCGTCAAAGTATCTGCTGTAGTTTTCTATGCCCTTGCAGAATCCTATCTCGCGGATCATTTCGATATCGTAGTCGGTGCGCTCTTTAAGTCTTTGCGCTTCGATAAGTTTACCCGTTTCGGTAAAAAAGGCGACTTCGCTTTCTTTGTCCCGTTCGATTATCGCAAGCGCGCGGTTTAGTTTTTCCTGTTCCACGGCGTAATGGCTGGCGGGAAAAATGACCGCGTGTTTCAGTTCGGAAACTATCTTGCCCGTGGTGTATTCGACTTCGAGAACCTTGTCGACCGTATCGCCGAAAAATTCTACTCGGATTATTATTTCCGAATTCGACGACGGGAATACGTCCACCGTATCGCCTCTTACTCTAAACGAAGAACGGGTAAAGTCTATATCTTTTCTCTCGTACTGGATAGAAACGAGTTTCCGCATAAATTCGTCGGGCGCGAGCGTGTCGTCTGGTCTTACGGAAACGGCAAGTCTGTAATATTCTTCGGGCGCGCCGAGTCCGTATATGCACGAAACGGACGCGACCACGATAGTGTCCCGCCTTTCCGCGAGAGAACAGGTCGCGGAGTGGCGGAGTTTATCTATCTCGTCGTTGATCGCCAGATCCTTTTCTATATAAGTGTCCGTGGACGGAATATACGCTTCGGGCTGATAATAATCGTAGTACGAAACGAAAAATTCCACTCTGTTTTCGGGAAAAAACTCGCGGAACTCGTTGCAGAGTTGGGCGGCAAGCGTCTTGTTGTGCGCGATAACGAGTGCGGGGCGTTGGATTTTCTCTATGACGTTCGCCATAGTGAAAGTCTTACCCGAACCCGTCACGCCCAAAAGCACCTGCGTCCGAAGTCCGTCGTTTATGCCTTCGACGAGTTTTTCTATAGCCTGCGGCTGATCGCCCGTAGGCTTAAATTTAGAGTGAAGTATAAATTTCTTTTCGGTCATACTCTTATTATACCACCGTTTGATA
>JAFZXG010000072.1 GCA_017616925.1 Clostridia bacterium
AGTAAGTCATAAGCCACTCGCCCGGAAATTCCGTTCTCTGACCTTTCCACTCGCCCGCTGGAATACTGTATAAGCCCCAGTGAATAAACATACCGAACTTCGCTTGCTTATACCACTCTTTGTTAGTCATATTCCTTCTCCTTCGTTTATTTAAGATCAAACAGTTTTACCGCGTTCTTATAGGTGATCTTATCGTATATCTCTTCGGTTATGACCTTGTCGGCCAAAAGTCCCTTAAAGAACCTTACCTGCGGCACGTCCATATCTATATTGCATAGATCCGTTCCGAAATACAGCCTGTCCTGAAACTCGTTAATAAACTTCGCCGTAAACTCTTTATCTCGCGACAGCGCGGCAACGGGCGTTGCGTCCGAAAGATCGCAATGCAGATTTTCGTATCTGCGAAGTAAAGTCGGCACGACTCCTTCTTCGATAGGTCCTTCGGGACATCTTCCCACCTGATTGCCGTCGCCGTTAAAAGTAAAGATAAACCCCCTTTCGCCCGGCGTTTTAAGTTTGCCGAGTTCCGCCCAGAAAAGCGGTCCGTGTCCGAATATCTTCAGTTTCGGGAATCTTTGCAAGGTATGTTCTAATTGCGGTAGTCCGGGATCGTCGTAAAGACCGAAATCACCCGTAAGTTGATCGCTGCCGTCGTAAACTATAGGAAGTTCGACCTGTTCTGCCGCGGCGAAAAGGTTCTGCACCATGGGGTGCATAAGCGGCATATTCGGCATTACTTCGCCCACGCCTTTACAGCCTTTGTTTTTATAGTACTCGAGCGCTTTATACAGCGGCGCGTTCGAACTGTTGGTCATTGCGCGCGGATCTATATTGCAGTACGGAATAAACCTGTCGGGGTACTCTTCGCATACTTCGAGCACTTCGTCGACCGACTGCGGAAAATATATCTCGGAATTAACCACGGGAAGAAGTACCGCCTTGTCGATCCCAAGTTCGTCGTACTTGGCGATAAGTTCTTCGGGGTTAAAAAACCGTGTGACCAGCGGCAACGGATGCTTATATACGTGCGAGTGAATATCTATTATCATATCCGTACTCCTTTTCTTCACAGTCCCTTCGCGTTTTAATTATATCACGAGTTTATTTATTTTCGGCAAACAAGTCTTGCACAATTTTGATTGTAACATATTTTAAGCAAAAGTCAAACGAAATTTCTATTCTCCTATAATAATTTTTTTACCCGTGGAATAGGATTCGATTATCTTTTCGATAACAAATACGGGAAAAATAAGATCGTCGTAACTCTCTTCCATTTTCTTTTTTTCTATCATTTCGATAAACTTTTCGCAACCGACGTTTAAAGAGGCGCCGTCGTCAACGGGTTTTACTACGTTTTTATCGGCTAAAATCAAAGTCATCTGATAGCAGTCGATACACTCGTTGGCGTACTGTCCGACGACCGAAAACCCTTCGTAGTCGAAGATCACCGACACGTTGCCGTTTACGTTGCTTGCGTAAAGCGATTTTATACCTTTTCCAAAGATAGTAAGGCATACTTCTACAAGGTGTGAAGCGTAAAACCAAAAGCCGCTGTACTCGCAATTCGTGTGTACGGGCGTGACGATCTGCGCGCCGAAAACCGAACTCCTGTTCTCGCGTACGATCTTTGCAAAGTCCAAAACGTGTTCGGAATATTTTAAGGTGCTTCCGCCGCAAAGCAGCGCGTTATTGTCTTTCGCAAGTTTAACGAGTTTTTTTGCCTGCGCGTAGTCGGTGGTTATGGGTTTGTTGACGAACGAAGGTACGCCTTTTTTTAAAAACGGTTCGACAAATTCGTAATGATATTTCCCGTCTCTTGCGGTCACCATCACCGCGTCGATCTTACCAAGCATATCCGCGGGATCGTCGTAAACGCTTTTTAGGCCGAATCTTTCGGCGATCTCCGTGTTCTCTTTTTTATAATGTCCCGAAATAGCAGTAACGCGGTAATTCGGGAAATTATACTCTCCCCTACTATTCTTTTGATTAAAATAATAGGCGAAATATTCCGCGTGCGAACACTCGCCGCCTATCAAGCCGATTCTGAACATATCAACTCCTTTCGCAGTCTATAAAAACGCCGTCGGTTTTATATTCCGTCAACTCTTTTTCGACGTTTATCCCGTCGAAAATTTTAAGCACTTCCGAAATAGTCCTGTACTTACCTTTGCCGTTTTCCACGATCTTCTTCGCTTTTCCCGCGCCGCTTCCCATAAGTTCTTTTATTATCGCCATCTGGATCTTCGCCGAGTCCACGCAAGCCCTTTCGACGTCAACGACCTTAAAATCGCTGCCGTGTAAGTTTCCTATAACTCCGCCGTCGATATATCCGTGCATAGCGGGCATTATAGCGGATATATCGCCCATATCGGTCGAACTTCCGAGCCACTCCCCCGTGTCGAACGCGCTGCCTTCCCCGAACAATTCTTCCGTTGCTTTGATCGCCGTTTGCTGCAGGTCGGCGTTATCGTACAAAGGCTGGGATCCTATTCTATCCCTTATAAACGCTTTTGCGCCCATCGCGACCGCGCAACCCGCCGCCGCCCTGTTGATCTTTTCGTTAAGTTCGTCGATCGCGTCTATATTCGCGCCGCGCACGAAACTTTCCACCACCACTTCGTCGGGAATAGAATTGACGGCAAGTCCGCCTTTCGATATTATAGGATGAAACCTTATGTGATCTTCGTCCTTAAAAGTCTCCCTTAAAGCGTTGGCGGCGTTCAGGAAAAGATTAGCGGCGTATAAGGCGTTTATTCCCTTTTCGGGATCCGAACCCGCGTGCGCCGCCCTGCCTACGAACCTTATCACCTTACGGATAACGCCGTTACTTCCCTTGGTGACGGCAAAACGTACCTTTTCGTTTTCGTGCGATATTCTGCTATGCAGCATAAACGCCAGATCGCAGTCGTCGAAAAAGCCGCGGTACATAAATTCCTGTTTTCCCGAAACGTATTTTATAACGCCTTTTTTTCTTAATTCTTCGATTTGTTCCACCACCACGCCTTCTTCGGCGGGAACTACGCAAAGTTTTATCTTTCCGCTCAATATTCCCGCTTTGTCCATATCTTTAAGTGCGGCTGCGACTCCGAGAAGGGCGGCGCATTGCGCGTGATGCCCGCAGGCGTGAACGGCTTTGGTCGTCTTATCGCAATCGGGGTGAGTACTTACGACCAAGGAATCCATTTCGGCGAAAATAAGTAACGTCGGTCCTTTTTTTCCCGTGTCGAGTACGGTGAAAAACCCCGGAATATTTCCCGCGTAGGTCAATTTATATCCGAGTTCGGTAAACCTTTCCGCCATGTATTTTGAAGTTTTATGTTCGACGTATCCCGTTTCGGGGTTTTGCCAGATATATTTCTCCG
>JAFZXG010000073.1 GCA_017616925.1 Clostridia bacterium
GTGCGGAATATATCTTCTGCGGAAGATTCGGCGACTCGGGTGCGGGCGGCGTCGATCTCGGCGGAAATTACACGGGCGCGGTCGTGTTCGACAGTACCGAATACGTCGCCGAAAGGACGGGTGCGGCGGTCGTTTACTCTTACAGGCGAAGCGAAAAATACAAAAACGGCGAAAGCGCGGGTATCTATAAATTCCGATTTAACTAAAAGGCTGAAAAATCGGGGTTTTTATTGTTGCAAATGAAAAGAAAAAATGCTAAAATGAAATACGGGGAATCGGGTGTTGGAATTCGTTGATTTCAAAAAATCGCTTAAAGACGGAAAATATTCGGGCGTATACCTTTTCGAAGGCGAAGACGCTTTCTTTTCGGGGCGCGGCGTTTCTTCGCTGAAAGAAGTTTTCGTTAAGGACGACGCGCTTGACTTTGCGGCGTTCGGCGGGGAAGAAGACGCAGACCGAATACTATCTTCTCTCGATTCTTTTTCTTTTTTCGGAACGCGGCTTACGGTCGCGCGCGAGTTCTATCCGAAGGAAGAAACCTTAAAAAGATTCGCGCCGTTTTTTTCAAACGCTCACGCGGGCAGCGTGTTCGCGATAGTGAACGAAAAACCTTTTCCCGCTTTCAAAAAATTCCCCGCGATAGTTACCGTGAACTGCGGGAGAGCGGACAGGGCGACGATTGCAAGGTGGATAAAAGCCGAGTGCCGCTTAAACGGTTTGTCGATAGAAGATTCTGCGGCTTTCGATATCGTTTCGTTCTGCCTTTCGGATATGTCGAAAGTGGAGAGCGAAACGAAAAAACTCATCGCTTTTTCCAAAGACAAGGGCGAAATAACGAGATCGGACGTTGCGGAAACGGTAAACAAATCGGTCGAGTATAAGGTATATAAACTCGCCGATTATATGGGCAGAAAACAGCGCGAACTCGCGCTTTCGGCGATAACCGAAATGCTTAGCCGCGGCGAAACCCCACAAAGACTTATATCGTATATCTACACGCATTTCCGTCGGCTTCTGTTCGTCGCCGTAAGCACGGCGGACGACGATGAACTTTTCGAACAGTTGAAACTTAAGGAGTCGCAGGCGTTTTTGATAAAAGAATCCCGCGCTCAAGCGAAACTGTTCAAAAAACGCGACTTAAAACGCGCCGTGGATCTTTTGGCGGACGCGGACTACAAAATAAAATGCGGCAGGATCGACGCGCAGTCGGCGCTCGACTATTCCGTTTTGCGAATAATGGCAAACTGAAGGGAGGAAGAATATATGGCAGACAGGATCGTTGCTTTCTGGAACGCCTTTACGGGCAACGGATTCATCACCGCCGCGGTCGTGATCGGCGTGTTGGCGTTTTCGGTTCTTTATTTTTATATGATCAAATTTCTTCTCGATAACGACTCGAAATCCATCGTCGTGATCTTTATCGTGAGTATGGTGGTGTTCGGGTGGTTAGTCGTCAGCGTCGATCAGATGAACAGCGCGATCTTCCTTTTGGTCCCCGCGATGTTTCTCGTCGCGATATTCATGCTCTATCCGGTGGAAGTCAAGCGTATAATATGGAACAGAAAGGCGGTTAAGGTCGCCGAACTTAAACGCACCAACACCGCTTACGACAAGGAAAAGGTCGAACAGAGTATAGACGAAATAATCCGCGCCGTTCAGAATATGTCCAAAAACGACGTGGGCGCGATAATCGTTCTCACTGCGTCTAATCTTCCGTCGCAGATACTCGATTCCGGCACGAAGATCGACAGCGATATTTCAAGCGAACTGATAGAGAGTATTTTTTTCCCGAAGACTCCGCTGCACGACGGTGCGATGGTGATAAGCGGAACGAGAATAGTGGCGGCGGGTTGCTTTTTACCCCTTTCGCAAAAGATGGATAATATTCCCAAAGATCTGGGTACCAGACACCGCGCGGGAATAGGCGTCACGGAGACGGTCGACGTCACTTCTATAATCGTTTCCGAAGAAACGGGTATCATTTCGATAGCGAAGGGCGGAAAGATAACGCGGTACGCTGATACGGACGCGCTTAAAAAGACCTTGACCAAGTATTTCTGGCAAGAATTCGAAGAGTATAAAAAGTAAGGAGGAAAAATCGTGATAGACGACAGAAACTTTGCCGAACAGACCGCCTCTGCGGGCGAGAGCAAAAAGAAAAAATTCTGGAAGGCCGTGGGGATAGGCGCGCTATCGTTCTTCCTTGCGCTTTTGACCGTAATCGTAATAAATATTTCGCTTTTTTAACGGACTTATAAATGAGAAACGACTGTTTTTTACCTGCGGAGATACTTTTGCCGCACGATATCGATATGCAAAAATGGGCCGTCGTCGCGGTCGATCAGTTTACGGGCGACTTTTCTTACTGGGAAAACCTTAAGGCTTTCGTGGGGGACGGGAAGAGTACTCTTAATCTCGTTCTTCCCGAGATATACTTAAACGGCGATACCGCGGCGCGTATCGCGAATATAAACGAGAATATCGACTCTTATCTCTCTTCGGGCGTTTTTACCGCTACCGAAGAGGGATTTATTCTTACCGTGAGAAAGACGCCTTTCGTTGACAGAAGGATAGGGCTTATAGGTAAAATAGATCTGGAGAGATACGAGTATTCTTCTAAATCGGACGCGCTTATCCGTTCTACCGAAGGTACGATAGAAGAACGCATCCCCCCGCGGCTTAAGATAAGAAAGGACGCGAAGGCGGAGTTTACGCACGCGATGATCCTTTTCGACGACGAGAAGCGGGAGATAACCGAAAAACTGTACGAAAACAGAGAAAAGTATAAAAAACTTTACGACTTTACCTTAAACTTCGGCGGCGGAAGTATCGAAGGGTATTTTATACCCAAGGACGAACCGATACTGAAGAGATTCGATTCGCTACTCGACGAAGACAGGCTTATAAAAAAATACGGTAAAGCGGACGAATTTCTGTTTGCCGTGGGCGACGGAAATCACTCCTTAGCGACCGCGAAAGCGCACTGGAACGCGGTTAAGAGCGGACTTTCGGAGAGTGAAAAAAACGATCACCCCGCGAGATACGCTTTGGTCGAAGCGGTGAATATCTACGACGAAGGTATATATTTCGAGCCGATATACAGATTCGTGAGCGGCGTGGATACGGTTAAGTTTACGGACGGCTTAAAGAAACTTAACGCGGATTTCGGCGTTTACGCGGATAAAAAGACCGAAAAGTTCTGCGTCGGCGCGACTCTTCCTTCGTCGATAACGGCGGTGGACGATTATATTAAAGAATATATCGGTAAAAACGGCGGAGCAGTGGATTACATACACGGCGAACGCGAGATAAAAGAAATGGTCGATAAAGACGGTTCTTCCGTCGCGATCCTTTTCGATAAGATGGAAAAGGGAGATCTTTTCAGGTTCGTTTCGGAAAAAGGATCGCTACCCAGAAAGACTTTCTCCATGGGGCAGGGCGTAGAAAAGAGATACTATCTCGAAGGAAGAAAAATAGTTAAGGAATAAATTATGGTCAAAGTATGTAA
>JAFZXG010000074.1 GCA_017616925.1 Clostridia bacterium
ATATAAAAGGCGAGTATCAGGGGTTTATTCTCGACAAGGAAGACTTCGTGGTGGCGGGGCTGCCGTCCGATCCCCGCGAGTTTTCGGTAATGGCGGAAGGTTATCTTTTCCCGTTTCTCGAAAACAAATACGACCTGAAACGGCAAAGGCTTACCTTAAAGTATTTCGGGGAACGCGGCGCGCTAATGACCGCGCTTAACAACGCCAAGATAAATTCGGACTGCGATTTCGATTATTCCGTCACGGAAAAATACGGCGACTTTAAGGTCGAACTTCTTTTTAAAGACAAGAATTCGTCGGAGAGCGGGGCGGCGGTAAGGTCGGTCGTTTCCGAACTGAAAGAGAATATCTATGCCGAAGAAGATAAGACGCTTTCCGAAAGGCTGTTCGATTGTCTTTCGGTAAAGAACAAAAAGATCGCCGTAGCCGAATCGTTTACGGGCGGAAGGGTAGTCGCCGAAATAATTAAAAACGCGGGCGTTTCGGCGTACCTGCACGAAGGCGTAGTGGCGTATTCGAACGAAAGCAAGGAAGTTAGGCTTGGCGTAAAAAAAGAACATCTCGTAAGAGACGGTGCGGTAAGTTCGGTAGTTGCTTACGATATGGCGGTGGGACTTTTAAGAACTAAAAAAGTCGACGTCGCTGTGGCGACGACGGGAATCGCAGGTCCAAATTCGGACAATACCAAAAAACCCGTGGGACTATGTTATATAGCGGTCGGAACGACGGCGGGCGTGCATACTTACAAACTGAATTTAAAAGGCACGAGAGAAGAAATAACCGAAACGGCGAAAAATTACGCGCTGTTTCTCACGATAAAAAACTTAAAGAGGACGTAAAATTATGGATGAAAACAAATTGAAAGCGCTGGAGAGCGCGATGGGGCAGATCGAAAAACAGTTCGGAAAAGGCGCGATCATGCGGCTTGGCGAAAACATGGCGAACGCGGGCGTGGAAGCGTTGCCCACGGGTTGCTTATCTCTCGATATCGCGATCGGCGTCGGGGGAATACCGCGCGGAAGGATCATAGAGATCTACGGGCCCGAATCTTCGGGTAAAACCACGGTCGCCCTGCATTGTATAGCGGAAGCGCAGAAAAGGGGCGGTATCGCGGCTTTCGTGGACGCGGAACACGCTTTGGATCCCGTTTACGCAAAAAATCTCGGCGTAAATATCGACGAACTCTACGTTTCCCAACCCGAAACGGGCGAACAGGCGTTGAGCATAACCGAATCGCTCGTGGCGAGCAAAGCGGTCGATATCGTAGTCGTCGATTCGGTCGCGGCACTTACGCCGAAGGCGGAAATAGAAGGCGATATGGGCGATTCGCACGTCGGTTTACAGGCGAGACTTATGAGTCAGGCGCTTCGTAAGCTTACCGCGGTCACGGCGAAATCCAAGACGATAATAATCTTTATCAACCAACTTCGCGAAAAGGTGGGCGTTATGTTCGGAAATCCCGAAGTCACCGCGGGCGGCAAGGCGCTTAAGTTCTACGCAAGCGTGCGTATCGACGTCAGAAAAGCGGACGCGCTTAAGAACACCGACGGGGTTTACGGCAATCATACCAAAGCGAAGATAGTAAAGAACAAGGTCGCGCCCCCCTTTAAGACCGCGGAATTCGATATAATCTACGGAAAAGGAATATCGAACGAAAGCTGTCTCGTCGATCTCGGCGTGGAACACGGTATTCTGGAAAAAAGCGGCGCGTGGTTCTCGTATAACGGAGAAAAGATCGCGCAGGGCAGAGAAAAGTGCGTGGAATATTTCGTAAACAATCCCGAGTTAGCCGCAGAAGTGCAGAATAAAATTCTGGATAAGGTTTTCGCGAGGGAAGAATAGGTCAAAGGTTTGACTTTTGATCCGACTTGTAATATAATCAAATAAGTAGAAAAGCGCGTAAGCGCGAAAAAATAACAGGAGGGCAAATATTATGCCGAATTTTAGTTACGGCTCCCTGTTCCTAGCAAGTGACATATTAGTCGGTGTCTTGGCGGGTGTTGCGGTTTTGGTCGCGATACTCGGCTTTATCATCGGCGGTATCGTAAAGAAAAAGTCTTTTGAAAAAGAACACGGCAGTCTTGAAAAGTGGAAGAGCGATTTTCGTTCCGAAGCGGTAAAGGAAGGCGAGAAAATCAGGAAAGAGGCTATTTTAGAGGCGAAAGAACAGGAAATCAAACTTCGCAACGATTTTGAACGCGAATCCAAGGAAAAGAGAGTGGAGATCCAGCGCACCGAAAACAGACTTGCGCAGAAGGAAGACTATCTCGACAAGAAGGAAGAACAACTCAATAAACGTAACGAAGAAACGACAAGACAACAGAACGCTTTGAAAGAAAAGCAGGCAGAACTCGACAGGAAACTCGACGACATCAGTAAACAGCACGAAAAGATTGTTCAGGAGTTCGAGAGAGTTTCGCAGATGAGTAAGGAAGAGGCGAAAGCCCAACTTATCGAAGCGATAACCGACGAGGCTAAGCGCGACGCGGCGAGTACCGTCAAGAACATCGAGGCGGAAGCGAAAGAAGAAGGCGAGAGAAAGGCGAAAGAAATAGTCAGCCTTGCGATCCAGAAATGTTCTACCGAACAGGCGTCCGAGATCACGGTCTCGGTAGTGCCGTTGCCTTCGGACGATATGAAGGCGCGTATCATCGGCAGGGAAGGAAGGAACATCAGGACCTTAGAGAACGCGACGGGTATAGAACTCATAATCGACGACACGCCCGAAGTGGTGATAGTTTCGGGATTCGATCCCGTTCGCAGAGAAGTCGCAAGGATCGCTTTGGAAAAACTTATCGCGGACGGAAGAATTCATCCCGCGAGGATAGAAGAGACCGTGGAAAAGGTCAAAAAAGAACTCGACCAGCAGATAAAAGAAGCGGGCGAGGCGGCGACGTTCGAGTGCGGAGTTTTCGGACTCCATCCCGAACTCGTAAAGACTTTGGGCAGACTCAAATTCAGAACGAGTTACGGTCAGAACGTTTTAAGGCACTCTTTGGAAGTCGCGCACCTTGCGGGCGTTATGGCTACCGAACTCGGCGTGGACGTAAATCTTGCTAAACGCGCGGGACTCTTACACGATATAGGTAAAGCGCTTGACTTCGAAGTCGAAGGCACGCACATGCAGATCGGCGCGGATCTCTGCAAGAAATACAGAGAGAGTCACAACGTCGTGAACGCGATACTCGCGCACCACGGCGACGTAGAACCCAAGACCGTCGAAGCGGTGTTGGTCGCCGCGGCGGACGCGATAAGCGGCGCGCGCCCCGGTGCGAGAAGAGAGACCACGACGAACTATATAAAGAGATTGCAGAAATTAGAAGAGATCTCAAGCAGTTTCAAGGGCGTCGAAAAGTGTTACGCGATACAGGCTGGCAGGGAAGTGAGAGTCATGGTAAAACCCGAACAGATCAACGACGCGCAGACTCTTTTCCTTGCGAAAGACATCGCGAAGAAGATTGAAGAAGAGATGGAATATCCCGGGCAGATCAAGGTCAACGTGATCCGCGAGTGGCGAGCGACTGAATACGCGAAGTAAAAAATACAAAACCGCTAAGCCCCTTTCGGCAAGTGTCGAAAGGGGCTTTTATATAAAATAATATATTGTAATTAAAAAGTCATTACATTTATTGTAAGTAATAAAATTATTATAACATTTATTAAAAATGTTTTAAAAATACTTGACATAAACTTTTTGCGTGTGTTATTATTTAGAAAAAGGAGGTGTGCTATGGTTAAAGAAATAGTAAAAAAGTGTCCAATTTGTAATAGTGATATGGTTATTAGTGAACTGAAATGTCCTAAATGTGAGATAGCAATTAATGGAGAATTCTTAATTCCAAATAATGAACATTCTGAATCTTCATTAAGACTTTCAGATGAAGAACTTGGGTTCGTGAAAGATTTTTTAAGGTTTGAAGGGAATATTTCTATGGTACAAAAACAATTAGGTTTAAGCTATGGACAAGTCAAAAGTATTTTAAACAGCATTAATATTAAAATCGGAAACAAAGAAGGAAAAATTATGAATAAGATTGAAACGATAGATGTTAAGAATTCTATTAAGGCTAGCGATATAATTAAGAGTAAATTAAACGAAACTCACGGCGAAGCGGAATGCCCTATGTTAAAGGGTGAGCCGCAGAAAATATGGTTAACGCAAGAAGGTGTGGTTTTTTCAGGTTATCCGAATCTTGTGTGCAAATGGGAAATTATAGATGATATAGAAAATAAGATAAAAGAACTTGGTGGCAAGATGTATCGTGGAGATGGTGCGGCGCAGAAAGGGAGAAAGATCGGTTCTGAAGAGTTTCCGTTGGACACAATTGATGCGTATATAGGTATAAAGTATTATGGAGCGCAGGTAGGTAAAACGACAACCAGAAGGTCGACATATTATGCAGCCATACTTACGTGGGCAGGTGTTTGCTTAAATTATAAATCGGACGGCAACTCTTTGGGTGGC
>JAFZXG010000075.1 GCA_017616925.1 Clostridia bacterium
CGACCGTATGGGGCGAAGGCGGTAAGGGCGGACTCGCGCTTGCAGAAGAAGTGGTAAGACTTGCCGAAGAGAAAGGTGATTTTAAGTTTTCCTACGACATTAACGCGAGCATGGAAGAAAAACTCGACGCGATATGCAAAAAGATTTACGGCGGGGACGGGGTGATATTCACCGCGGACGCGCTTAAAGATCTTGCCGAAATAAAGAGAACGGGTTGGGACAAACTGCCCGTATGCGTCGCGAAAACGCAATATTCTTTCTCGGACGACGCCGCGCTTATCTGCGCGCCCACGGGATTTAAGATAACCGTGAGAAAACTGAAAGTATCTTCGGGCGCGGGCTTTATAGTCGCGCTTACGGGCAATATAATGACTATGCCGGGGCTACCCAAAGTACCCGCGGCGGAAAACATCGACCTTACCGACGACGGAAAGATAACGGGGCTGTTTTAATGGAGGGGCTTATTTTCGTAAACCCCTATCTTATACCCGAAGAAAGCGTCAGACAAGCCGAAAGACTTAAAGCGGAATTTACCGCTCTCGGAGTTAAAACGCGTATAGTAAGCGACGGGTTTTTGAACGTTTCTTTGGACGGGGAAGGGCTTAAAACGGCATACGCCTGTGATTTCGCGGTGTTTCTCGATAAGGATAAATATCTTTCGGGCGCGCTAAAAAAGACGGGCGTAAAACTTTTCAACTCGCACGATTCGATCCGCGTCTGCGACGATAAGGCGGAAACTTACCTTGCGCTTACGGGTAAGGGCGTGAATATTCCGAAGACCGTGTTCGGCGGGCTTTGTTACGGAAAGGACGTCGGGATCGTTTCGGGATCTGCGGAAAGCATCGCGGAAGAACTCGGACTGCCCGTGATCGTCAAGGAAAGTTTCGGTTCTATGGGTAAAGGCGTTTACCTTGCCGAAAATCTTGAAGAATTAAAAGCCGTGATGGAAAAAGTAAAGTGCAAACCGCATCTTTTCCAAAAGTATCTCGGTGCGAAACGGGGCGTTGACGTCCGCGTGATCGTGATCGGCGGCAAAGCCGTTTCGGCGATGGAACGGTATAACGAGAACGATTTCAGATCTAACGTCGCGCTCGGCGGCAAATGCAGAAAGATCGATCCGCCCGCGGAGTTTATATCTGTCGCCGAAAAATGCGCGGATATTCTGGGACTCGACTACTGCGGCGTGGATCTTCTCTACGGCGATAACGGAAAGCCTTTCGTCTGCGAAGTCAACTCGAACGCCTTTTTCTTCGGGTTTGAAAAAACGACGGGGGTGAACGTAGCCCGTCTTTACGCGGAATATATCGTCGGAAAAATAAAAACGTGCGGAAAGAAAGAATAAAAACCGAATTACTTCCCATATTAAGAGTATGGGAAAAGATAAGAAGGAAGATTTCGATTTTTTACACCCGTGGGATACCGCGTGGGAACTTTTTGAAAAGACGGGCGATATTTCGTACTATCTTCTCTATAAAAAGTTGATCGAAAAGTAAGGGGAAACTATGGAAGAAAAAGCGCGCGGTATAGTTTTGGGGGGCGTAAACCTATCCGAAAACGACAAGATCCTTTCGATCTTTACCGTGGAGCAAGGAACGGTATCCGCTAAAATAAAAGGGGTGAAAAAGGCAGGCGCGAAGTTGAAATTCGCCGCCGAGCCTTTTTGTTTTGCCGAATTTATCCTTCTCGATAAAAACGGCTTTAAGACCGTTATAAACGCAAGTCTGATCGACAGTTTCTATCCCCTTCGGGAAGACATTAAAAAATACTACGCGGGCGCGGTTGTTCTGGAGTTCATAAAAAAATTCGCCAAGGAAAACATCGTATCCCACGAACTTTTTTTCCACGCCGTTTCGGCGCTGAAAGAGATCGCCTACGGCGATAAGATCGTTAAACCCGTCGCGGAATTTCTGACGACGGGACTTTCTCTCGCGGGGTACGCACTCGACTTTTCGTCGAAAATATCCGAAAAGGTATATTTCGACTATAGGACGGGCGGGTTTTACGGCGAACCGCAGGGTAAGGCGAAGGAAATAAAAAAAGAAACTTATAACGCCCTTTATTCCGTGGCTACGGGTTGCGATTTCGGCGGGAACTTTTCAGACGGGCTTAAACTTCTCGACTATTACATCGAAAAAAAGACCGAAGAAAAACTCGTTGCCTTAAAGGAACTCATAAAACTCGCGTGATAAAAAACGGCGCGCATCAAAAACCCCGACGGAATTCGGGGTTTTTATTGACTTTCGGTATAAAATAAGATAAAATAGACCTATGGTAATTTTGGGCTTCGATCCGGGACTCGCCACTTTGGGTTACGGCGTCATCAAAACCGATCCGAAAGGCAGATCGTCCATGGTCGATTACGGCATTATATCCACGCCGAAGGAAGAAAACCTTGCCGAAAGGCTGTGCCATTTGGAGAAGGGCGTGAAGGAAGTCATAGATACTTTTAAGCCCGACGAAATAGCGATAGAAGAACTCTTCTTCGCGAAGAACGTCAAAACGGGTATCGCCGTGGCGCACGCAAGGGGAGTTCTTATCCTTACCGCCATGAAACTCTGCGGCAGGATATTCGAGTATACGCCGTTGCAGATAAAACAGGCGCTTACGGGGTACGGCAGGGCGGATAAGCACCAGATACAAGCCATGGTGCAAACTTTTCTGGGGCTTAAGAATATTCCCCGTCCCGACGACGCGGCGGACGCGCTTGCCGTCGCGCTGACGCACGCGCAGACCAACAAGTTCGGCGGTCTGTTCTCGGTGGGCAACGCGCCGGGGAACTACACTTTAAGCGGAGACGACAATAATATACGGAGAAAGGTATGATAGGCTACATAAAAGGCAAACTGCTTTCCTGTTCGGGAGAAACGGTACTTCTCGAAAACAACGGCGTGGGATACGAGATATCGTGTTCCGCGGAAGCGTTAAGAAGAATTTTAGAAAATGGCGAGGGAGCGGTCTATACTTACCTTGCGGTAAGGGAAGACGGGCTGTCGCTTTACGGATTTATCGACGCCGAAGAAAAAGAAATGTTTTTAAAACTCATTTCGGTATCGGGCGTAGGTCCGAAGATGGGGATAGGCGTTCTCTCGTGCATGAGCGTAAAGGATCTTTGCTTTAAGATCGCCACCGAAGACATAAAGGGGCTTTCGGCGGTGAAAGGACTCGGTAAAAAGACGGCGGAACGCATTATTCTGGAACTTAAAGATAAGGTCGACGCTTACGGCGCGCAACCCGCGGAAACGAATACGGTGGCCGAAGAACCCGACGAAGACGCCGTCGCGGCGCTTTTATCTTTGGGATTTACCAAGTCGGAGATAACCAAGGCGCTTGCGGGCGCGAAAGAAAGCGGCGCAACTACTCTCGAACAGCAGATAGCGTACGCTATGAGACGTATTAAATAGGCGGAAACTAAAATGGAAGAAGAAAGACTCGTAGTCAGC
>JAFZXG010000005.1 GCA_017616925.1 Clostridia bacterium
AGTTAGACAAGAAATAGACTGTGGTGGGATTTGATCCTTATAACAACTTGAAAAAATGCTAACAAAATGATATAATAATTTAAATAGTAATTTTATAGGGAGAACTATTGTTGTACCGATATTTAAGAATCTTTTAAGTCATAGCGAGAAGTCAGAACAAGAAAACGAACATATTGCTAACTTTATTGTATCCTTATTGTAAAACGTTTTTTCATATTCGGAAAAGTCGTTCCATACAATATAAGTATGGAACTTTCTTTTAAGGAATTACAGAAAAGGGACGTTATAAATACTTCGGACGGACGGTGCTTGGGGCGTATCACCGATATGAAACTTTCCTTCCCCGGCGGCGTACTGACGGGAATAACCGTGCCGGGAAGAAGAGTCAATTTTTTCCTGCGGCTTTTCGACAAGTCGGAGACCTTTATACCCGTTTCCAAGATAACGAGAATAGGCGGAGACGTGATACTCGTCGATCTCGACTGCGGGGAAGTATGTTCCCCGTCGGTAAGGGGCAAAAAACCCAAACCTCCCGTTCCGCCGCCTTCGCCTTGCGATCCGTGCGGAGAAAAACCCTTCGGCGACTTCGATTCTTTCGAAGAATAAAAGTTTTTGCGGAGAATTTTACTTACCCGCTTGAAAATAAACGAAATATATAGTATAATAAACGGCGTGGGCTTATGCTCACGGCATTACGTATTTATTTTTAAGGGGGAACATCAATGGCAATCTTCAAGGCGGAAAACATCAGAAATATCGCGCTCATAGGTCACGGCGGCGAGGGAAAGACTTCGCTTGCCGAGGCTATACTTTTTAACGGTAAGACCATCGACAGAATGGGAAAGACTACGGACAAGAATACCGTTATGGACTACGATCCCGAAGAAACGGCAAGGGGCATATCCATATCGCTTTCCGCGGCTTATACGGTCTGGCAGGGCGTTAAGATAAATATTTTGGACGTTCCGGGTTTTTACGATTTCGAAGGCGAATTCGAAGAGGCGATGAGAGCCGTAGGCTCGGCGATCTTGGTCGCGGAAGCGAGCGGGGACGTTTCGGTAGGCGCGGAAAAGGGAGTGGAATACTGCCTTAAACGCCGCGTACCGCTTATGATCTTCATAAACGGCGTAGATAAGGAAAATTCCGATTTCGTCGCGACGGTGGACGCTTTCCGCGCGAAATACGGCAAAAAGATCGCGACTCTGCACTCGCCGATAATACGCGACGGTAAGATGAAAGGGTACGTTTCGATCATTTCGGGTAAGGCTTTCGAATTTAAAGCGGGCGGCAGGGACGAAGTTCCCGTTCCCGAAGATATGAAAGACGAAGTCGCAAGATTAAAAGAGGGGCTTATAGAGTCCGCGGCGGAATCCGACGAAGATCTTCTCAATAAATATCTCGAAGAAGGTACGCTTTCTAACGACGACGTGATAATCGGCGTCAAGAAAGGGTTATTCAGCGGCGATCTCGTTCCCGTACTCGGCGGTTCGGCGACGCAGAATCTCGGCATAATAAACCTTATGAACGAGATAGTCGATATACTCCCGTCTCCCAAAGAGAGAAAGGGCGTTCCCGCGACGCATACGGTAAAGGGAGAAAAAGGGCTTATCGTCTGCGACGAAGACACGCCCTTTACCGCGCAGGTATTTAAGACCGTAGCCGACCCCTTCGTCGGAAAACTCAATATGATAAGAGTATTCACGGGCGTTCTCAAAACGGGTATGACCGTACTTAACACCGTGACGGGCGAAAAGGAAAGGATAAATTCGCTGTTCCTTCTTAAAGGTAAAAAGCAGGAACCCGTAACCGAACTTCACGCGGGCGACATAGGCGCGGTGAATAAACTCAACTACACCAACACGGGCGACACTCTCGCCGACGAATCCTATCCTATCCGTTACGATCCGATACCTTTCCCGAAACCCGTTCTCACGATGGCGATAAACGCCGCGAAGTCGGGCGACGAAGACAAAGTTTTCCAAGGATTAAACAGACTTGCCGAAGAAGACCTTACTTTCGTGGTGGAAAAGGACAGAGAGACGGGCGAGACCGTGATTCGCGGACAGGGCGAGACGCAACTCGACGTTATATGTAAGAAACTCAAATCCAAATTCGGTTGCGAAGCCGTTCTTTCGGATCCCAAAGTGGCGTTCAGAGAGACCATAACCGCCAAGGCGGAAGCTGAAGGAAAACATAAAAAGCAAACGGGCGGCGCGGGGCAATACGGCGTGGTCAACATAAGATTCGAGCCGGGCGCAGCCGACGGAGTATTCGAGTTCGTGGACGAAGTCGTTGGCGGCGCGGTTCCCAAGCAGTTTATACCCGCGGTCGAAAAAGGACTCCGCGAGGCTATACAGAAAGGCGTGCTTGCGGGCTATCCCATGGTGAACTTAAAAGCTACGCTCTTCGACGGTAAATATCACCCCGTCGATAGTAAGGAAGTCGCGTTCGTTTCGGCGGCGAAACTCTCTTACGAAGAGGCTATAAAGAACGCGCGCCCCGTTATATTAGAACCCGTTTATTCGTTCACGATCTACGTTCCCGATAACTACACGGGCGATATTCTGGGCGATATGAACAAGCGTCGCGGCAGGATACTCGGTATGGAGTCCGTTGAAGGACTTAACAAGATCTCGGCGGAAGCGCCGCTTGCCGAAATGATGAAATACGCGACCGATCTTCGCAGTATGACGCAGGGACGCGGCAGATACGAAACGGAATTCTTAAGATACGAAGAAGTTCCTTTCTCGGCGCAGGAAAAGATAATAGCCGAAGCGAATAAACAGTAATAAAGTTAGGGTATCGCTTATGATATTGACGATATGCCCCAACCCCAGTATAGATTGTACGATCGAACTGGACAGTCTTAACGTGGGCAAATTAAACCGAATAGCAAACAAAGTGGAAACGTATTCGGGCAAGGCACTCAACGTAGCGATAGGCGTCGCAAGATTAAACGAAGAGTGCTTTACCACGGGTTTTATGTTCGAAGATCACGGAAGACTTTTCGAACACAATCTCGAAAAGAACGGCGTTTCGTACGATTTCGTATACAATAAGGGCAGCGCGAGAGTCAATTATAAGATAATAGACAAAAAATCGATGCTCACCGAGATAAACGATAAGGGCGGAGAAGTTTCGGAGAAGAAACAGAGAGAACTTATAGAAAAGGTGAAAGTTCTGTCCGAAAAAGCCGAAATACTCGTTATGAGCGGCTCTCTGCCGAAGGGCGTTTCGCCCGAATTTTACGGAGAAGTCCTGTCCGTCGTTCCCGAAAACGTCAAAGTGATAATCGACGCGGAAAAGGAAAACGCGCTTTGCGCCTTAAAAACGAGAAAGATCTTTATGGTAAAACCCAACCTGACGGAACTCGAAAAATTTTCGGGTGAAAAGGCGGAAACTCTCGCGGATATGGTGCGGTGTTCCAAAAAGTACATGGAAGCGGGTGCGGAAAACGTGCTTATATCGATGGGCGCGGAAGGCGCGGTCTATACCGACGGAAATGAAAGTTTTTACTGTAAATCGGCGTCCGTCGCGGTAAATTCCACGGTCGGCGCGGGCGATTCCATGATAGCGGCGGCGTGCGTCGCCCTAAAGCACGGCAAGGGCAAGGCGGAACTTTTAAAAATGTCGGTCGCGGCGGGAACGGCTGCGGTAACGACGAGCGGAACGAATCTGTTTTACAAGGATAAATACGATGAGATCTATTCCAAGATCTTCGTCGAGAGACTGTAAAAAACTTAAAACGGCGTTCGGAACTTCGGTTCGGACGCTTTATTTTTTGTTTAAGGGCAAAAAAGTCTTGATTTTCAGGGCGAAGTTGTTGTATAATGTATGCAACGATTATACTTTTATAAAGGTGCGAAATGGGTTTTTTTGATCTGTTCAAAAAGAAGAAACACGGCTCTGACGTTATTAAAATAGTGGTCACCGAAAATTCGGTTACCAAAGCGGGCGAAGGCTATAACAGACTTCGCGACAATATTTTGTTTATGAACGCGGACGGAAACGCCAAAGTCATACAGGTCGAATCCTCGCTCGCGCACGAAGGGAAAACCACGATAATCTGCAATCTCGCGGTAAGTTTGGGATTTACCGACAAGAAGGTGTGCATAGTCGATCTTGATTTCAGGAGACCGAGAGTTCACAGGGCGTTCGGTATTTCCAAGGACGTAGGTATCTCGGAATACCTTATGGGTAGCGTTGAAAAAGAAAAAGCGATAAAACATACCAAATATAAAAACGTCGATATAGTTACCCGCGGCGCAAAGGTATATAACCCGTCTCTTCTTTTAATTTCCGACAAATTCAAAGACTTTATGGCGGGACTTAAAGAGAATTACGATTACGTTCTTATCGACTGCGCGCCCGTTCTTCAGGTTTCGGACTACATCCACATTTCAAAGGTGTCCGACGGAATACTTTTCGTCGCGGCGTACGGTATCGCGACCAAGGCTCAGGTCGCCGACGCCGTGAACGAGTTAAAGAAAAACGACATAAAGATACTCGGTTCGGTATTCTCGATGTACGACAGCAAGCACGACGAAGGATACGGCAGATACGGGAAATATTATTACTACAATTCTTACAGCAAAA
>JAFZXG010000076.1 GCA_017616925.1 Clostridia bacterium
AAGGGACTCGAACCCCTAACCTTCGGTTCCGTAGACCGACGCTCTATCCAATTGAGCTAATGGCGCAAGTAATATGAAATTGTATTTAATCCCGTATTTATGAGTGGAAAGTAAAAACACTTTCGCTCAATCGAAACACAGGGTTCCCGAAAAAGATTTGCGGTGCAAAGATTTTTTGGGATAAGGAAGGACAAGTCGAAAAGCGAAGCGACCTAAACGGTCGCGAGCCGAAAGGCTTTGCCCTGACGCGAGCTAATGGCGCATATTTTTATCAATAGCGTCCGATAATTCGACGGCGCAAACGACGAATAACAGCCGACGACAGAACTCGTTTTACAGCCTTTATATAATATAACAACGGGGAAAAAAAGTCAAACGATAAACGGAAAATATAAAAATAGTTTTATTTTCGTTAAAAAAGAATATTTTGAATTTCGGGATCTTAAGCGATCACGCGCCGTACTTCGCCATAAGTTTAAGCAAAAGCCCTAGTCCGTCGTTTATTTTCTCCTTAAGCATAGAGTACGCGCCGCTCTTTTCTGCCTGATAGATAACGCTTTCGAATTCTCTTATTTCTCGCCTGTCGGTCTGTGAAAGATCCATTGCCGACAGTCTTTTTATAACGCTCTTGACGTGGGTAAAGTCTGGATCGCGTTCTTTCTTCGCTTTCGGCTTTTTGGTGGGTTTGGGTTCTTTAAACTCTTCTTCTTCGCTCTTTAAGATCTCTTCGTCGACGTAATCGATAAAATTTCTCTCTTCCTGCGTGACTTTTCTTTTCTTCTCCCTGACAACGAATAAAAAAACCGAAAAAATAAGCCCCAAGCCGAGATAGAAAAAAGCGTACTCTCTTCCGCCGAAAAAAGAAAACGATAACGCGGACACGCCGCCCGAAAGAAATAAAAACCAGAGTCTTTTTTTAAGTCCGTAACCTGCCCTGAATATACTTAAAAAAAGATCGGCCGAAAAACATACCGCGATAACGGCGGTAAAAAAGATAAAAAGAACGTCCGTTCCGAAAAACGCCGATACGGACGATAAAGACGACGTCCTGTCCGCCATAACCCACCTCGTCTTAATTTTAAAGCGGGCGCGCGGTGTTTTTTTGGAAGTTTTTGTCGGAAAACGTACTATTTTACGGAAACGTTTTCGCCCGTAAGGACGTTTATTATCCTTTTTGCCACTACCTTTATTTTAAGCGCGTTTTCCACGGCGTAGGCGTAAAGGTCGAGTTGTTTTTTATACCGTCTTACAAGGCTTTCACCCGTAAGCGACGAATATTTGTAATCGATCACTTCCGCGCCGTCTTTACGGACGACGAGAAGGTCGATACGACCTTGCAGCAGCACGTTTTCCTTACTGTCCGAACCGAATAAAAGATCCGCGGGCGCGTAAACGATAAAATCCTGTTCCCTGTAAACTTCGCCCGATATTCCGCTTATTTCGTTTTTGATAAGCGACGCTTTTATTCTTTCGGGATCTATCAAGGCAAGTTCTTCTTCGGTCGTTATTCCCGAGTTTTTAAGTCTTTCTACCTGCCCGTCGAAATCGCCGATCGCGGAAAAATCGAGATTTTCGAGAAGCTTATGCGCCGCGATCCCCGACTCCCTGCCGACTCTCTCGTTTAGTGCCTTTTCGGTAAATTCCGATACGTTCTCGCCCGCGACCGAAGTGACGTCTATCTTTAACGGCAACGCGGCGTCCGCTTCGTGCGAGTACCCGAAGGAAAACCTCTTCCTTAACTCTTCCACCCGTCTTTGATCCGCCGCGCCGATAAGCGTCGGCGACGGGGTTTCGCCCAAACTGAAAAACTTATACTCTTCGGCGTCGTGAACGGATACCTTCGCGGTCGGCGGGATATAGTCGAGAAACTTCTTCGCTTCCTTTACTACGCCGCCGCGGTCATCCGTTTCGCCCGAAAAGACGATATGCAGAGAATATCTCGCGCGAGTCGTCGCGACGTATAAAAGCCGCAGTTCTTCCCTGATCCTTCCTTCCGCAAGGTCCTTTTTGAAAAGCCTTCTGTACGGCGTTTCATAAGCGCGTTTTTCCGTAAGATCGTAATATTTTACGGCGATCCCTTCGTTTCTGTCGAAAAGCACCGTTTCGGTCTCGCTTCTAAAGTTCATATTCACTTCGAGTCCGCAGAGAACGGTTACGGGGAATTCCAGCCCCTTGGAAGAGTGTATGGTAGTCACTTTAAGCGAGTTTTCGTCCCCGTTTCTCAAAAATTCGAAATCGTCGGGACAAAGTTCGGTCTTTTTCAGAAATTCCCTGACCGTGTAATCCGTACCCGCGCTTACACCCAGAAACCTTCCTATCCTGTCGAGTTTTATTTCTCCGTCGCGCCCTGCCAGGATATAATTTTCATACCCCGTGTCGCGTATTATCTTTTTTAAGACCGCGTTCGCACCGTTAAAGTCCGCAAACGTCCTTAATTCGCCGATAAACGAAAAGAACTTTTCCAGCCTGTCTTTGAGTTCGCCGTCCGCGGTATTTAAGTAATTTTCTACCGACTTTACGAAGGTTTCCTTTCTCCCCGCGCCGACGATCCCGGCAAGATCGCCTTCCGAAAATTTACCGACGGGGCTTAACATCGTGATCGCGAGCGAAAGGTCGTCTTTTGCGTAGTCTATAAGTTTAAGCGCGCTTATAAGCACGCTGACTTCGGGAAAATCGCACGCGTTTTCCTTCACCCCGCTTATCACGGGCAATCCCCTTTGCGACAGTCCGCGGACGAGTTTCGAAACGAATTTCGTATCCTTACCGCGCGTAAGTACGGCGATATCCTTTAACCGAACTCTCCTGAACTCTTTTGTTTTGACGTCGTAATACTCTTTTCCGAGTTCGTCGTCCACTATCTTCGCTATAAAGGCGGAAAGATCGTCCGTTTCCTTTTCCGCTTGTAAAGTTTCCTTCGCGACGTCGTAAATTCTCGGCTCTTCCGCCTTTTTCTCGTCCTTTTCGGTGCGAAGGTAATGCAATTCCGCCCTGCCTTCCGCGCCCGCGGGGTAGATCCCGCCGTCCTGCAGCCGAGAGTCCTTCGCGTAATCCACGCCGAAAAAGTCCTTGGTCATGGAATACGAGAATATATCGTTCACCATATCTATGACCGCGCGCGCCGAACGGAAATTGCAATTCAAGTTTTCCGTGCGTTCGCCGCCCGTTCTCATTTTTTCGGCTTTTTCGGCGAATATCTCGGGACGGCAACCCCTGAACCCGTAAATACTCTGCTTTACGTCGCCCACCATAAACAGATTACCGTCCGTCAGCGACAACAGTATTTCTTCCTGCACGCCGTTTACGTCCTGATACTCGTCGGCGAATACGTACTTATACTTTTCTCTGACCGCGCGGGCGGTCTCTCCGTCTTTAAGGATCTTAAGCGCGAAATGTTCGAGATCCGAAAAGTCGAGAACGTTCCCTTCCGATTTCTCTTTTTTATATTCTTCGGCGAAAACTTCGGCGACTTTCACAAGATCTTCGG
>JAFZXG010000077.1 GCA_017616925.1 Clostridia bacterium
ATACATCCCGAAGATATCAACGAAGCGTTGGCGGCGGGGGCTTTCAAAGGTCTTACGCGTGCGCTTTCCATGGACAGAAAAGACGTTATCGACGAGATCCTGAATTCCGGACTTCGCGGGCGCGGCGGCGGCGGATTCCCCACGGGAAGAAAGTGGCTTTTCGCCTATCAGCAACCCGAAGGTCAGAAATACGTTATCTGTAACGGCGACGAGGGCGACCCCGGCGCGTTCATGGACGAAGCGATATTAGAGGGCAATCCTTTATCGGTAATAGAAGGTATGATGATAGCGGGCTACGCTATCGGCGCGCAGGACGGTTATTTCTACGTCCGTGCGGAATACCCCGTAGCCGTCAGAAGACTTAAAAACGCTATCGCGCAGGCGGAAGCGGCAGGTCTTATCGGCGACAACATTTTAGGCACGGATTTCTCGTTCCGCGTGCATCTGCGTTTAGGCGCGGGTGCGTTCGTCTGCGGCGAAGAGACCGCGCTTCTAAACTCGATAGAAGGTCAACGCGGTATGCCGCGTCCCCGTCCGCCTTTCCCCGCGGTGAAAGGTTTGTGGCAGAAACCGTCTATCGTCAACAACGTCGAAACTCTGGCTTGCGTTCCTTACATTATGCGCGAAGGGTATCAGGAATTCGCGAAATACGGTACGGAAAAGAGTAAGGGCACGAAGGTGTTTGCGCTTGCGGGTAAAGTAAACAACGTCGGACTTGTGGAAGTTCCCATGGGTACTACCTTAAGAGAACTTATTTACGAGATCGGCGGCGGGATCCCCAACGGCAAAGAATTCAAAGCGATACAGACCGGCGGTCCTTCGGGCGGGTGTCTTACCAAGGCCGATCTCGATACCGCTATCGACTACGATAACCTTATCGCCAAAGGCAGCATGATGGGTTCGGGCGGCGCGATCGTCATGGACGAAGACAACTGTATGGTCGACGTGGCGAAATTCTATATGGAATTTATCTGCGACGAATCCTGCGGAAAATGTACGCCTTGCCGTATAGGTACGAAACGTATGCTTGAAATGCTTACCCGCATCACGCAGGGCAAGGGCAAGATCGAAGACTTGGAAGCCCTGCAGGAACTCGCGGCCAACGTAAAGGGTAATTCGCTTTGCGGATTAGGGCAGACCGCGCCCAACCCCATACTTTCTACCATGAAAGCGTTCAAGAACGAGTACATAGCGCATATCGTCGACAAGAAATGCCCCGCGCACGTCTGCAAAGATCTCGTGGAATACACTATCGATAAAGATAAATGTATAGGTTGCGGGCTTTGCGAAAGACAATGCCCCGTAAACGCGATAAGCAAGACCGATTACGTTCCCGCAGGACACAAACTTCCTTCCCGCGTTATCGACAGCGAAAAGTGTATAAAGTGCGGTATTTTTATGGCGTCTTGTAAATTCAAGGCGATTTCCAAGAACTAATCGGAGGAAAAAATCATGGGTAAAATCAATATTAAGATAGAAGGCGTTCCTTATCAGGTGGAAGAAGGACTTACCATACTCGAAGCGGCGAAAGCCTGCGGTTACGAGATACCGAGTCTCTGCACCTTTAATAACGGACAATGTTCCAAAGCGTCCTGTCGCGTTTGTCTCGTAGAGGCAACGGGGGCAAGGGGACTCGTCGCGTCCTGCGTCTATCCCGTTTCGGAAGGTATGGAAATAACCATTTCTTCGCCCAAGGCAACCGCCGCGAGAAGATTTTCGGTCGAACTTTTACTTTCCAACCACAACAGGAACTGTCAGGAATGCGATAAGAACGGCAAGTGCGAACTTTTACACGTCGCAAGGATCACGGGCGCAAGGGAAGACGCTTTCCCCGGCGAACAGACTCCCTGCACTTTCGATACTTTGACTCCCACCATAAAGAGAGACACGTCGAAGTGTATTCTCTGCGGCAGATGCGTGGAACGCTGCAAAGCGGCGCACGGCATCGGCGTTCTGGGATTCGAGAACAGGGGCTTTAAGACCATCGTCGCCCCCGCGGAAAACAGAAGTTTCATAAATTCGCCCTGTATCATGTGCGGACAGTGCATCAACGTCTGCCCCACGGGCGCGCTTATGGAAGTTTCCGAGATAGAAAAAGTCGATATCGCCATGAAGAGCGGTAAATACGTCGTCGTTCAGACCGCGCCCGCGGTAAGAGCGGCACTCGGCGAAGAATTCGATATGCCGATCGGCACTCCCGTAACGGGCAAAATGGTCGCGGCACTTCGTAGACTTGGATTCAAGAAAGTGTTCGACACCAACTTCGCTGCGGACCTTACCATTATGGAAGAAGCGACCGAACTTTTATCGAGAGTCAAGAACGGCGGCGTTCTTCCTATGATAACGAGTTGTTCGCCCGGTTGGATCAACTATGCGGAATACTATTATCCCGATCAACTCGATCACTTATCGACCTGCAAATCCCCGCACGAAATGTTCGGCGCGATCTTAAAGAATTACTACGCGGAAAAGATCGGCGTAAAACCCGAAGATATGTTCGTCGTGTCCATCATGCCTTGTTCCTGCAAGAAGTATGAAAAGGGCCGTCCCGAAATGGAAAACAACGGTCTTCGCGACGTCGACGCGGTGCTTACCACCCGCGAACTCGGCAGACTTATCAAGCGTAGCGGCATAATCTTCAACAAACTTCCCGACGAAGACTTCGATAACGATATCGTTCACGACTACACGGGCGCGGGCGTTATCTTCGGCGTAACGGGCGGCGTTATGGAAGCGGCGCTTCGTACCGCGTACTTCGTTTTAACGGGTAAAGAAAGGGAAGGCGTCGTCTTTAAGGAAGTCAGGGGTTTCGAGAACATAAGAGAAGCCGAATTCGATCTTAACGGCATAAAGATAAAAGTCGCCGTCACTTCGGGTATGAAAGGCGCGAAAGTTCTTCTCGATCAGATAAGAGAAGGCAAATCGCCCTACACCTTTATAGAAGTTATGGGTTGCCCCGGCGGTTGCATCAACGGCGGCGGACAGCCGTACGTCAGAGAAGTGTTCCTTCCGAACGAAGATCCGGACATTATGAACACCTATATGCAAAAACGCGCCAACGCACTCTATACCGAAGACGAGAGACAGACCGTCCGTCAGTCTCACAACAACCCGCAGATAAAGGATCTCTACAAAGAGTTCCTGGGCGAACCGAATTCGCACCTTGCGCACGAACTTCTTCATACGCACTACAACAAGAACAGAAAGAAGTTCGACTGACGAAAAAAAGAAAAAAAACTCCGCGAAGTTTTCGCGGAGTTTTTTTGTTCTCAAAATCAAATACTTGTAATCGTCGCGACGGAATCTTTAACTTTGAATTTTACGTCGAAGTCGAAGATCTTTACGCCGTAGACGCGTTCCTCGTCGTTTTGGTAAGACGGGCGGGGATCCTGCGCGATACACTCTTTTATTACCGTTCTTTCATAATCCGATATTCCGTCGAGGATCCCGCCGTCCCGTACTGTAAGGCGGCGTTCTTTTTTCTCGTCGGTAAATCCGCCCGTCGCGTCCGTGTGCGCGTCGGAATAGGGTAGATAGGGTTTAATATCGAATATGGGCGTGCCGTCCAAAAGATCGACGCCCGAAACGGTGATTTTCACCTTACCGTCTCTAACCGAAACGTTTTCTATTTTGACCGACGATAACCCCACGGGGTTAGGTCTAAACGGCGAACGGGTGGCGAAAACGCCTACTCTCTCGTTTCCGCCGAGTCTCGGCGGGCGGACGGTCGGTTCGAATTTTTCGGTATGCGCGAGAGAAAAGTCGAAGAGAATCCAAAGGTGCGAGAACTTGTTTAGCCCCCTAACCGCGTTCGGGTCGTTAAATTCGGGGAAAAAGGTTATCTCGCCTTTAGCCGCCGTCTTTCCGCTTTGGCGCGGGATACCGAATTTTTCCTTAAAAGGTGTGCAGATTTTTCCGATATGACGGAAGTTTACCGTGCTTTCCATACCAAAGATTCTAACACGGAAAATCAAAAAAAGCAACCCCGCGTAAGCGGGGCTGAAATTTACAGGAACTTTTTAAGCCGTTCTTCGTAGGATTCTTCGAGTTCTAAAAGTTTATCTATGCGCTGCTTAACCCCTTCCGTAAGTCTATCGCTTTCGTTTTTCATCGCGGTAAGTTCCGTAATTCCCATAACCGTTCCCTTAATCATCATTTCGGCTATATGGTTTTTGCCGCCGTTTATCATGGTTTTCATCTTGATCGCGGTCCACATCGTCGCTTTTTTGAATACGTTTATGTCCTTGGGTTTAAGTCTGTTCTTTTCCATGAACTCGGCTATCTCGCGGATATTTTCGGAATACCCGTCGTATTCGTCCTTAAGTTCCTTTTTTAGTTTCGCGTCTTTTACGGCGGGCAGTAAGTCCTTTATACTCTGCAACGCGACGTGCGCGTTTTTGTAAGTGTCGTTGATCGCTTTTTTATTGTATTCGTTCATATTTACGCTCCTTTATAAAGTAAAAATAGTTTGCGTCGGGGCGATAAAAATATGCAAAATCGTTTGACAAATACTTTTAAATATTATAAAATACGATACGAGCCGCTCGACAGGGGCATTTTTAAGCGCGGAAACGCCGCCCTAATTTTTATCGGCGAGACTGGTGAGAGGAGGTATTTATGTACGCGATCGTGGAAAACGGCAGTAAGCAGTACAAGGCCGAAGTAGGTTCGGTCATCAGGTTTGAAAAACTTGACGCGGCGGTCGGCGACAAAGTGGAATTCAGCGTTCTTCTTTTGTCGGACGAAAAGGGCGTTAAAGTTGCGGAAGAACTCAAGGGCTACAGAGCGGTAGGCGAAGTAGTCGAACAGGGCAAGGACAAGAAGATCGTTGTTTTTAAGTATAAGGCTAAAAAGAACGAGAGAAAGAAACAGGGGCACAGGCAGCCCTTCACGGCGGTCAAGATTTTAGAGATCGGCAAGAAGAAGGCTGAAAAGAAAGCCGCGGAAGACACGGCTGACGCCGAATAAGGAGGGACGGAATAATGTTGTTTATCAGTTTATTTGCGCACCACAAAGGCGGCGGCAGCACCAAGAACGGAAGAGATTCCAACGCCAAAAGGCTTGGGATAAAAGCGACCGACGGGCAGGCGATACTCGCGGGCGGAATAATCGTCCGTCAGCGCGGATCGAAGATCCACGCGGGCGAGAACGTAGGTATGGGATCGGACGATACTTTGTTCGCTTTAATAGACGGCGTGGTAAAGTTCGAGCGTCTTGGCAGAGACGGAAAGAAAGTCAGCGTTTACGCGAAATAAGGCTTTACGGATCGAACGGGCTGAATCTTCAGCCCGTTTTTTATATCAGATGAAAAAGACAGTCGTTTCTTCGGAATTTTTCAACGTAAAAGACACGTTAGAGTGCGGGCAGATATTCAGGTTCGCACCCTTTAGCGACGGCTATAAAGTGTATTCCGGAGACAAGTGCGCCTTTATAAAGAACAGCGGCGACACCACGGTTATAGAGTGTAAAGAAACCGACGTGAAATACTTTTCACGGTTTTTCGATTTAGAGAAGGATTATTCCGCGATAGAGAAATTCGCGGAATCGCAACAGGAAGAAGTGATACGCCGCGCGGCAAGACTCGGGAAAGGGATCAGAATACTGAAACAGGACGCGACCGAAACGCTTTTTTCTTTTATAGTGTCGCAAAACAATAATATTCGGCGTATAAAGGGCATAATAGAACGGCTTTGCGCCGCGCTCGGCGAAAAGAGGGAGTTTTCGGGCGAAGAATATCACGCCTTTCCGTCCGTTTCGGCTTTATCGGGCGCGTCGCTTGATTTTTATAAGGAGATAGGTTTAGGCTATCGCGCGCCGTATATAAAAAGGCTTGCCGAAGACATAGAGAACGGGCTTTCTATTGCTGACTTTAATACTCTTTCGACACCCGACCTTAAAAAACGGCTCGTTTCACTATACGGCGTAGGTCCGAAAGTCGCCGACTGCGCGATATTCTTCGGGTTCGGTAGGAGCGACGCCTTTCCCGTCGATACCTGGATAGAAAAGGTTTACAGGGAAGATTTTTCGGGAACGATAAAAGAAAGGAACGGTATCGCGGATTATTTCGTGGAGAGATTTAAGGAAAATTCGGGGTACGTACAGCAATATCTTTTTTACTACAAACGCACTCTCGAAAAAACCGAGAAAAAATAAAAAAACGGGGCGTTCGGGCATAATTTCGGACTAAAAATATTTGTCAACCGCCCGCGCCGTGTGATATACTTGAAAACGAAGACATTAACGAAATATTTGGAGGAATAAAGATGCAATATTCGGCAGAAGTAAAGAATATGTGCTGCGTAAAAAAAGGCCCGCATCACGGTCCTGCGCCGATCCCGGAAGAAGGAAAATGGATAGAGGCGAAAGAGATAAAAGACATTTCGGCTTATACTCACGGCGTAGGCTGGTGTGCACCGCAGCAGGGCGCGTGCAAACTCTCTTTGAACGTTAAAAACGGCATTATCGAAGAAGCGCTTGTGGAAACGATAGGTTGTTCGGGCATGACTCACTCGGCGGCAATGGCTGCGGAAATACTCCCCGGCAAAACGCTTTTGGAAGCGCTGAATACCGACCTTGTGTGCGACGCGATCAACACCGCTATGCGCGAACTTTTCTTACAGATAGTCTACGGCAGATCGCAGTCGGCGTTTTCGGACGACGGACTCGTTATCGGCGCGGGCATGGAAGATCTCGGCAAGGGCGAACGTTCGATGGTCGGCACTATGTACGGCACGAAGGAGAAGGGCGTGAGATACCTTGAAATGACCGAAGGATATTGCACCCGTATGGCGCTTGACGAGAACAACGAAGTAATAGGTTACGAATTCGTATCTCTCGGCAAGATGACCGACTTTATAAAGAAAGGGCTTTCCCCCAACGAAGCGTACGAAAAGGCGAAAGGCACTTACGGGCGCTTTAAAAAAGAGGACGGCGCGGTGAAGTATATCGATCCGCGTAAAGAGTAAGGAGGCAGATAAAATGGCGCAATTCGAAGGTTATGAAAGAAGAGAAAAAAAGATTCTCGCCACTTTGAAAGAATACGGCATTTCGTCTATCGACGAGTGCGGTAAAATATGCGAAGGGAAAGGCATTTCGCCTTACACCATCACGCAGGAGACACAGCCTATATGTTTTGAAAACGCAAAGTGGGCTTACACCGTGGGCAGCGCGATAGCGATAAAAGCCGCGGAAAAGACGGGCGATAAGTCGGCTGCGACCGCGGCGGCGAATATCGGCGTGGGTTTACAGAGTTTCTGTATCCCGGGATCCGTTGCGGAAAACAGAAAGGTCGGCTTGGGACACGGAAACTTGGGTAAAATGCTTTTATCCGAAGAGACCGAGTGTTTCTGCTTTTTGGCGGGGCACGAATCTTTCGCGGCGGCGGAAGGCGCGATAAAGATCGCCTTAAACGCGAATAAAGTAAGAAATAAACCGTTAAGAGTTATCTTAAACGGTCTCGGCAAGGACGCGGCGTATATAATTTCGAGAATAAACGGCTTTACCTACGTCGAAACCAAATTCGATCCCTATGCGGAAGAAGTTACGGTCGTTTACGAAAAGGCGTTTTCTAACAGCGCGAGAGCGAACGTAAAGTGCTACGGCGCGGATAACGTTCCCGAAGGCGTAGCCATAATGAAACTCGAAAACGTCGGCGTTTCGATAACCGGTAACTCGACCAATCCCACCCGTTTCCAGCACCCCGTTGCGGGAACTTACAAAAAGTGGTGCGTAGAGAACGGCAAGAGTTATTTCTCGGTGGCGTCCGGCGGTGGCACGGGCAGAACTCTGCACCCCGACAATATGGCGGCAGGTCCTTCCTCTTACGGTATGACCGACACGATGGGCAGGATGCACAGCGACGCGCAGTTCGCGGGCAGTTCTTCCGTACCCGCCCACGTCGAAATGATGGGCTTAATCGGTATGGGCAACAATCCCATGGTAGGGGCTACGGTCGCTTGCGCGGTCGCAGTCGCCGAAGCGCTTAAATAAGAAAAACAGGCTTAACGCCCGTATTTAGTGTTCTGAATACCTAACGCCTTGTCTAAAAAAGACAAGGCGTTTTTTATTATTTGAAAAACAAAAGAAATAATATTTGATAACTTATGATGCAATTACCGAAATTTTATGTTAAAATGTTCAAGGAGTGGGAAAATGGAAATTGGCGGTATAATTTCAAAAGCAATAAAAGAAAGCAAGTGGTTAAACATCTCCTATATCAATAAAAACGGGGAGAATACTTTCTATTGGATTGCCATAAATGATATAGATTTCGAGAGAAAAACGCTTTTCGTTTCTCCGCCGGGATCGGTTCAAAACCGCTTTGCGGAAATGCCGCCGTCACCAGCAGCGCAAGCACAAGCAGCGCAGGCGAAAGGATCACGGAAAACAATCCGCGCTTTGCCGTTTCGCTCTTCCTGA
>JAFZXG010000078.1 GCA_017616925.1 Clostridia bacterium
GGTATGATAGAAGTCGAAGCACCCTGGATGGAAACGACTTCGGATTATCCTTTGGAAAAGAATATGACCTTCCAAGTAGATACCTTTATTTCGGGACCGACTTTCGGTTGCAGATGGGAAAAGGGTATCGCGGTCAAAGAAAACGGATACGAAAGTTACACCGATTATCTTAAAAAAGGCATTATCGAGTTGGAGTTTTAATTATGGCAATAGGAAAGAAGACTTGGATAATTCCCGACTGCGAATTACCGAAAGAAGGAGAAGGCGTTCTTAAAGGACACGAGAGCGTTATAATCGTCAACGATAACGAGTTCGACGTAAAAATAAAGGTAACCCTGTATTTTACGGACGAACCTTGTTATGACAAAATAGAGTGGACGGTAAAGGCGAAGTCGGTAAGATGTTTCCGCATGAACAAACCGAGTGATATGAGCGGATACGTCGTTCCTTTCGAGACGCAGTACGCTATGAAAGCGGAATCCGACGGCAATATCGTTCTGCAATACGGACGGCTTGACAATCGTCAGATTAACCTTGCGTATTATACTACGCTCGGATACTGCGAATAGGAGAGAAAATGAGTTATATTTTAGACAGAAGTTTTCCGAGAGAGACCGACTACGTAAAAGAAAATAATATTCCGCTCGTTATCGCGGGCGGTACGGTGGAATACCACGGTCCTCATTGTTCTTTCGGTTGCGATACGTTGGTCGCCGAAGGCTTAATAAAAAAACTCGCCGAGAAAAAGGAAATAATGATCGCGCCGACTATATCTTACAGTCCTTCGAGTTACGCGGTAGGCGGAAGAAAAAGCGGAACGGTACATATTCCGGAACGCGCTTTTGAAGACTACGTTTATTACGTTTTCAAGAGTATGTTATACGCGGGATTCAAAAACATCTACGTCGTGATACACCATCAGTTCGAACAGGAGTCCGAGATGCCTATGACCTTATGCTACAGGACCGCGGCGAAACGCGCGACTATGGAATATTTAGAGGAGACCTTGGGCGAAGGCTGGTGGGGATCGGAGAACTACGCGAACTATTACGAACAGTTAGAGGGGGCGAACAACCCGTTCAACTGGATAAAAGTTATACCGACTATGAGTACCGAAGTGCAGAACGCCACGGGGTACGACCACGCGGGTGAGTTTGAAAGTTCTATTTTAATGGCGTTATATCCCGACTGTGTGAAACTCGACAGGATCGGCGACGTAAAACACTGGTTTACGGAAAGCGCGAAAAAGGCGAACAAAGAACTCGGAAACGAGATGGTCGAAAAGTCGCTTGAATATCTTATGAAAGCGGTAAAGTAGATCTATACGGCAAAATCAAAGAAGGCACGGGAATATTCCGTGCCTTCTTTTGATCCCCGTAAGATTTTATAGCGATCGGGTTAAAGGTAAAACGCTTGTCAAAATCGGTTTAAGGTGTTATAATTCTTCTTGCCGATACGGAAGGTAAAAAAGTTTTCAAGGATACGGTCAGATGATTAAAATTATTGTGGACACTCTGGGCGGGGACAACAGCCCGAACGCGAATATAGAAGGCGCGGTCGCCGCGCTGAAGGAAAACGCAGACTTAAGTATTACTTTCGTCGGCGATAAGGACGTTATCGCGGCGAAACTAACCGAACTCGGTTGCGGTACGGAAAGAACTGAGATCGTTCACGCGCCCGACGAAATATCGTGTAACGATAAGCCGACCGAGGCGATAAGGAAAAAGACCGACAGTTCGCTTTTCCGCGCCATCGAACTTTTAAAGTCGGACGGCGGGTATAACGCCGTCGTGTCGAGTGGTTCGACGGGTGCGATAATCGCGGGCGAGGTGCTTAAATTAGGACGCATCAAGGGCGTAAAACGTCCCGCACTCTGTCCTATACTTCCCACTATGAAACGGGGTATAGTCGCCCTTTGCGACAGCGGAGCGAACGCCGATTGCGACGAAATTATGCTGCACCAGTTCGCCGTTATGGCAAGTCTGTATATGCAGAAGGCGTTTTCGGTCGAAAACCCCAAAGTCGCTCTTTTAAACGTGGGGACGGAAGAAGAAAAAGGCGACCTACTTAGAAAAGCCGCGTACAAACTGATTTCGGAAGACAAGAGTATCAACTTCGTCGGCAATATGGAAGCGAGAGACTTTTTAAAAGGCGACGTTGACGTCGTGGTGGCGGACGGGTTTTCGGGGAACGTACTCTGTAAATCCACCGAAGGCGCGTGTTTAGAAGTATTAAAACTCTTAAAAGCGACGCTGACTAAAAACGTTAAGACCAAAATGGGCGCGCTTTTACTTAAAAAAGACCTTAAAGGAATAAAAGACTTTATGGACTACAATAATTACGGCGGGGCGGTGCTTTTGGGATGTTCTAAGACCGTCGTTAAAGCCCACGGATCGAGTAAGGCGCTGTCTGTTAAGCATTGCGTCGAGCAGGCGTATAACATTGAAAAGAACGGTTTAAGAGACTCGATAGACGAGGCGGTGAAAGTCCGCGTGGAGAGTACGCAGGAAAATTGAATTAAACAGAATATTTTTTCCGCATAAAACGCCAAAAATTGCGCACGTTAAGAACAAGGGGGAAATATGGACGATAAACTTTTATGCGGTATCGCTCTCGGTATGGTGGGCGGCGCGATTCTTGCGACTCACTCGCACAAGACGCGCGAAGTCATTAAAGACGGAGAGCAACAGATAAAGGAAAAGGTTGACAACCTTAAAAAACCCGCGAAAAAAAGTAAATAATCAAAACCCGCTTCGCTAAAATGCGAAGCGGGTTTTCGTTTTAGTCCGTTATCCGTTAAAACGAATTCGCGTAAGGAAGATTATCGTCTATTGCGGGTCTGAAATAATCGTTGTGCGAATACTCGTAATCGGCAACGTCGAAGACCGTATCGACGATAGCGGAGTTTACGAAATCGAAAGTGCAGGTTCTGTTGAATTCCATAGTCTTGTTTTTGTTTGTCATCCTGCCTTCCGCTTTCAGTATTTTGTTGTTTTCAAATACAGTTTTAGCGTTGAGACTTATTGACGTAATATCGTAGTCGGCGGAAGAAACATTGACATCCGTAATGCCGTACCCTATGGATATCGAGAGTTGCCCGCCGTTCTTTTCCGTTTTTATAATCGAACTGTATACCATAAATATCTCGGCGGACTCGAAAAACGTCCTTTTCACGTTTTCATTCGGTTCTTTTATCATATAATCGTTCATTGCGTCGTAGTAGCTGTCGGACGACGAAAAATTGAGATACAGTTTGGTAACTTCCGCGTCTTCGTCGTCGGTTTTTGTCGACATATCGGTTATCATATAATATGCGGTTTCGTTATCTTCCGTAACGGCGAGAAGACGGAAAGTCTTACTCGTTACCGTCGTACTTATAACGTTATCGAGAGTGCCGTCGTCTTTTACGTCGTAACCGTTATTCGTTACCGTACTGCTTACCGTATATTGAGCGATAAGATCGTCTCCGACTTTTTTAACGGCTACCGAATAGGTTTCGCTCGTTACCGTTTGGTTCAGGAAAGTTCCCGACACGGTCTCCTCGTCTTCGGCGTTCTCTTTATATTCGAGAGTAACGCTGTTCTTATTCGTTTCGTTTACGGTCCAACGGTAAGTTATATCCCGAAAACTATCGGGATCGGTATGCGCGGAATAGAAGTCTTCCGCCGCCGCGGATACCAAAGCGTTGTATTCGGACATCGACATAGACGCACCCGCACCGCTGCCGCCGCACCCGAAAGCGAGTACGGAAGACAGGATCATAGTAAGTCCCGTTAGAATCGCCGCTAAAATTTTCGGTAATTTTTTCATAATTACACCTCCTCTTTGTTCTTATACTACCACAGCTGCGACGTTTTTGCAATAGTATTTTTATAATATTGATTACTTTTTCTGCAAAGAAAGGGGCATTTTGTTTTTTTAACGCGTAAAACATTGTAAAAAAAACCGTCGCGTGCTAAAATATAAGCGTGGAAAGATTTTTATGTCTCGATATAGGGGATAAAAGAATAGGAGTCGCGGTCTCCGATCCTTTTGGTACTTACGCCCTGCCCGTTAAAACGGTTGTGAGAAAAAATCTGTCGGCGGATATTTCCGAGATAGAAAGACTCGTAAAGGAAAAGTACGCGACCGCTATCGTCTGCGGTCTGCCCTTAAACTTCGACGGGAGCGAGTCGATCCAGACCGAAAAGGCGCGTTTTTTTATCGAAAAACTTAAAAGCAAGACGGGACTACCCGTTTTTTCCGTGGACGAACGCTGTACTACGGTCGAAGCGGAAGAAAAACTGATAAATAACGGCGTTAAAAGGGAAGAGCGGAAGAACTGCGTGGACGCGTTGGCGGCGGCTGAGATCTTGAACGGCTATTTAAACGATATGAATTCAAAAAAAACAGCATTAAAGGAGAACGATATGAGCGAAGAGAAAAAGCATTTACACGACGAAACCTGTGACTGCGGTTGCGAGCACGACCACGAAGAACATTGTGACTGCGGTTGCGACGACGATATAGTGGTTTTAACTACCGACGACGGTAAGAAACTCAAATTCTATTTCGTCGGTACGATCGAGTACAAGGGTAAAAACTACTCGGCTTTCGAGCCTGCCGAGAAAATAGACGGAATCGAAGAAGACGATCTTATCATCTTTGAACTTTCGGGCGACGACGAAGAGACTGCCGACCTTCTCCCCATAGAAGACGAAAAACTTTTGGACGAAGTGTTCGAAGAGTTCTGTAAGGCTCTCGACGAAGAAGATTACGAAGAAGACGAAAAGTAAGGAGACGGCGTAATGAAACTTACTTTCCGTTGGTACGGGGAAAAAGACTGTATACCGCTTAACTATATAAAACAGATACAAGGTATGACGGGGGTCGTCACGGCGGTTTACGATACGCCCGTCGGCGAAGTGTGGGATTTAAGCAAGTTGTTACGACTTAAAGAACTTGCAAACAATGCGGGTTTAGAGATGGAAGTAATAGAGTCCGTACCCGTTCACGAAGATATCAAACTCGGATTGCCGACGAGAGACAAATATATCGAAGCGTATAAGCAAAACATAATAAACTGCGGGAAGGCGGGGGTAAAGTGCATTTGCTATAACTTTATGCCCGTGTTCGACTGGTTCAGGACGAACCTTTACTATAAGCACGACGACGGTTCGACTTCTCTTTCGTACAGCGAGTCCGATTTTTGCAAACTCGACAAAAAGAACCTGCGTCTGCCCGGTTGGGACGAGAGTTATACGCCCGAACAGTTAAACGGCTTATTAAAGCAATACGAAGGCATGACGCACGAAGACTTGTTTAATAATCTCGTATATTTTTTGAACGCAATAATGCCCGCTTGCGACAAGGCGGATATAGATATGGCGATCCACCCCGACGATCCGCCGTGGGATATATTCGACCTACCGAGAATAGTAGGAAGAGAAGAAGACTACGACAGACTGTTTAAGACAGTACCGAATAAACATAACGGAATAACTTTCTGCACGGGAAGTCTGGGCGCAGGTAGATTCAACGATCTACCGAAGATGGCGGCAAAATATGCGAAGAGAATATACTTTGCGCATTTAAGACAGTTAAAATTCGTAAACGACACGGATTTTTACGAGAACGGACATCAGACGCAAGAGGGCAACGTAGATATTTACGAAATAGTAAAGGCACTCGTAGAGAACGGATTCGACGGATATTTACGTCCCGATCACGGCAGGAACGTTTGGGGAGAGGACGCCAAACCCGGTTACGGCTTATACGACAGGGCTATGGGTGCTTGTTACTTACAGGGTTTGTTCGAAGCGGTAGAAAAAAGATCTGAAAAAATAAAAAAGGAGAATAATTATGACGCCTTTTAAGGTTGATCTTTCGGATAAGATAATTGCAATAACGGGTGCGGGCGGAGTTATCTGTTCGGAATTTGCAAAAGCGCTTTCGGAGAACGGGGCGAAAGTCGCGCTTCTCGACATAAATTACGA
>JAFZXG010000079.1 GCA_017616925.1 Clostridia bacterium
ACCGAGAATAAACTTTGCCATAAGTGAAGTGATCTCGCCTTCTTCCGCCCTTTCGGACTTTAAGAATTTTTCCCGTGCGGGAGTGTTGAAAAACAGGTTCTTTACTGTGACGGTCGTCCCTAACGACGCGCCGCAGGGGTGAATATCGCCCGCGTCGCCCCCTTCGGATTTTATTTCGTAGCCTACGTCCTGTTCGGCGGTTCTGGACTTTAATGAGATCTTTGAAACGCTGGCGATAGACGGAAGCGCCTCGCCCCTGAAACCGAGTGTGGCTATCGCGTCGAGATCACCGACTTTGGATATTTTACTCGTAGCGTGCGGCATAAGCGCTTTATCTATTTCGGACTTTTCAATACCGCAACCGTCGTCATTTACGATTATCTGCGAAATACCGCCGCCGTTTATTTCGACCGTAATATGTTTCGCGCCGGCATCGATCGAATTTTCGACGAGTTCTTTAACGACGGACGCAGGTCTTTCGACGACTTCGCCCGCAGCGATACGGTTGTAGATTTTACTGCTTAAAAGGTTGATTTTACTCATTTTTTTTCAATCCCTCGTGAAGTTCCGACAGAATATTGAACGCTTGCATCGGCGAAACGTTATTCATATCGAGATCGGAAATAATTCTTTCGGTTTCGGACGGAACTTTCTCTTCCTGCGGTTCGGAACTTACCTTTATACCCTTATCTTTTCTCTCCAACTCTTTGAGTATCTCTTTCGCCCTTTCGGTAACGCACTTTTTAACGCCCGCAAGGTCGGCGACTTCTATACCGAAACTTCTGTTCGCGCCGCCGCGCATGATCGTCCTTAAAAAAACTATTCCGGACGGCAGTTCTTTCACGGTTATTTTATAATTCTTAACGCCTTCGAGTTTGCCTTCAAGTTCGGTAAGTTCGTGATAGTGAGTCGCGAACAGAGTTTTCGCCCTTATGGTTTTAGTAAGATATTCGATTATCGCCCAGGCTATCGACAATCCGTCGTAAGTGCTCGTTCCCCTGCCGATCTCGTCTAAAACAAGAAGACTGTTTTCCGTTGCGTTGTTAATAATATCGGCTACTTCGTTCATTTCGACCATAAAAGTACTTTGATCCGATATGAGACTGTCGCTCGCACCGACTCTCGTAAATATCTTGTCGATCAAAGGGATAACAGCCGATCTCGCGGGAACGAAAGAGCCGACGTGCGCCATTAAGGTTATCAAAGCCACCTGCCGCATATACGTACTTTTCCCCGCCATATTCGGACCGGTAAGTATCATAGTTCGGCTGTCGTCGGAGTCAAGGTAACAATCGTTCGGCACGAAATTCTGTTTGGATATCGCTTCCACGACCGGATGTCTGCCGCCGCTTATTTCAATCGCGCTGCCTTTCGGCGCGATCTCGGGCATAACGTATCCGTTCTCTTTCGCGACGACCGAAAGCGATAAAATTACATCCAGCGTCGCTACCGCCTCGGCGGTGATTTTGAGTTTTTCAAGCACTTTCGCAAGTTCACTCAAAATATTTTTGTAAATAGTGTTTTCAAGTTGTAAACTCTTTTCGTCGCTTGAAAGGATCTTTTCTTCCAGCGCTTTAAGTTCTTCGGTAACGTACCTTTCGGCGTTAGCGAGAGTTTGCCGCCTTACGTATTCGTACGGCACGAGTTCCTTGAAAGAGTTCGTAACTTCTATGGCGTAACCGAATACCCTGTTATAAACGATCCGCAGGTTCTTTATTCCCGTTTTTGCCTTTTCTCTGCTTTCGAGTTCCGCGATCTTACTTCTGCCGTGCTTATTGAAATCACGGAGTTCGTCAAGTTCTGATGAATACCCTTCTTTGATAAAACCGCCGTCCTTTACAGACGGTTCAGCATTATCGACGATGGCTTTGTCGAGAAGGCTCACGATAGCAGAAAAATCGAAAAGATCGTCCGATATCCTACCTAAAAGTTCGGAATCAAGTCCCGTCATAACGAATTTTACGTTAGGCACAAGAGCAAGCGAAGTTTTTAAAAGAACGCAGTCTTTAGGAGTAAGATTTCCGTTTGCAATCTTGCCCGCGAGTCTTCCTATATCCTTTACGCCGCCTAAAATATCGAATAGTCCGTTTCGTGCAAGATTGTTCTTATACAACGCGTTTACGGCGAAAAGTCTTTCTTTTATTTCGTCCGCATCGCCCAAAGGCGATAGCAACCAGGAAGAAAGTTTCCTTGCTCCCATACTCGTTCTGGTCTTGTCAAGCACCCAAAGAAGCGATCCGTAATTTTTACCGTCCCTGATAGTTTTTGTAAGTTCGAGATTCCTTACTGCGTTAAGATCGAGCATAAGTCTCGATTCCGCGTTTTCGTTAACTATCGCGGTAAAGTTCGACAACGCGTGTTTTTGGGTAAGTAAAAGATAAGAAACGAGCGCCCCCGCCGAACGAACGCAAATATCGCCGTCGTTAAGTCCGAAAGAAACCAAAGAGTTGACTTTAAACTGCGTTAACAGCGTGGAATACGCGTTCGAGTAATCAAATTCGCTTTCGGTATAAGACTGTATTTTCGGTAAGATCCCCCTTATGAAGAAAGGACTGTCTTTAAGCGTTTCAACGGCAAGTTTATTTCCGATCAATTCCACGGGCGAAACTCTCGTCAGCGCGTCGAAAAGATTGCTGATCGCTTTATCCCCATTAAACGAACGGGTGAAAAATTCCCCCGTCGTTATATCGCCCCAGGAAAACGACGCGTCTTTACCTAAAAGACACACCGCACCCAAAAAATTGTTCTTTTTATCGTCGATAAGTTCGTTATTCGTGACCGTTCCCGCCGTAATGATCCTTACCACGTCGCGCGAAACGAGATCTTTTCCGTTGGGTTCGGACAACTGCTCGCAGATCGCGACCTTTTCGCCTTTAGAGACGAGTTTCGCGATATAGAAATCCGCCGCGTGATACGGAACGCCGCACATCGGCGCGCGCTCCGAAAGTCCGCAGTCTCTACCCGTAAGCGTAAGTTCCAAAAGTGCCGACGCCTTTATCGCGTCTTCGAAAAACATCTCGTAAAAATCGCCGAGTCTGTAAAATAAAATGCAGTCTTTATACTGCTCCTTGACACGACAGTAGTGTTGCATCATTGGTGACAAAGCCATATCTACCCCTTTTTTACCACTTCGCCGAGAAGGGAAATGCCGCCCGTTTTAGTAATCTTAACGTCGATAAACTCACCTATAAGACTTTGATCGCCGTCAAAATAAGCCATACGCCCGTAAGTGTCTCTTCCCAGATATTTTTTCTTTTTTTCGTCGTACCCTTCGCAGAGTATCTCGACGGTTTTTCCGAGATATTTTTCGGAATCTTCCCTGTTTTTCGCGTTCTGGAAATCTATCAGTTTCATTATGCGCGCTTTCGAGATCGACAAGGGGACCTGCCCTTCCATTTTCTCCGCGGGAGTTCCGCGCCGTTTCGAATAGATAAAGGTAAACGCGCCCGAAAACCCGACTTTTTTTACGAGATCCATCGTGTCGTTAAAGTCTTGCTCGGTCTCAGTCGGAAACCCTACCATAATATCCGTAGTTATCGCGATATCCGGAATATACTTACGCAAAAGATCGACTTTATCGAAATAATCCTGCCGCGAATACCTGCGGTTCATAAGTTGCAGTATCCTGTCCGAACCCGCCTGAACGGGAAGGTGGATAGATCTAGTAACCTTGTCGCTTTTAGAAAGTGCTATAACGAGTTCTTCGGTAAGATCTTTCGGGTGATTAGTCATAAAACGGAGCCTGAACTTGCCGTCTAAAGCCGAGATTTTATCTATCAATTTC
>JAFZXG010000080.1 GCA_017616925.1 Clostridia bacterium
GGATCGACGAAAGTTACCGAAAGCCCCTGATCCTTTAAAGTATGCGCCAAAAGATTGTAAGTACCGCCGTAAAGATCCGAAGAAGATACAATATGATCCCCCGCCGTCGCGATATTCTGTATCGCGTAAGTTATCGCCGAAGATCCCGACGCGGTAGCCAGCGCGCCCACGCCGCCCTCTAACGCCGCGATCCTTTTTTCAAACACGTCGCTCGTGGGATTCATAAGACGGGTATATATGTTTCCGCCTTCGGTAAGTCCGAATCTCGCCGCCGCCTGTTTGGAATCCTTGAATACGTACGAAGTCGTAGCGTAGATCGGAACGGCTCTCGCGTCAGTCGCGGGATCGGGACTCTCCTGCCCTACGTGTATCTGTAAGGTCTCGAATCTGTATTTACTCATTTTTTCCTTTCTCCTTTTACCTACCTACTTGGTAGGTTAGTATGATTTTAACATCTCGGAAAAGATTTGTCAAGGATTTTGAGAAAGTTTTTTAAAAAATTTCGAACGGACTGTTCAGCCCGTTCGTAATTAAGTTCTTTTACTTAATCGCCCCGCCCGTAAAGAATTGAATACCGCGAGAAGCATTACGCCCACGTCGCCCGTTATGGAAACGAACACGGGCAGATCTGCCGCGAGTGCAAGCGTCATAATTGCGACCTTTACGGCTATCGAAAAAATAATGTTCGTAATAACTATCCTCTTTACCTTTCGCGCGTGGCGTTTCATTATATATATATTCGACAGATCGTCGTTCAATATGACCGCGTCCGCGGTCTCCACGCTTATCTCGCTTCCGATAGAACCCATAGCAATACCGACGTCGGCTTTCGCTATACAGGGCGAGTCGTTCTCTCCGTCGCCTACGAAAGCGATATTTCCTTTGGTTTCGGACTTTATTTTGTCTAACACCGAAACTTTCTGTTCGGGTAAAAGTCCGCCGTAGAACTCTTTTACGCCTATTTCGCCCGCGACTTTTTCCGCTGCGGACGGCGTATCGCCGGAAACGACGGCTATCCTGCCTACGCCGCTTTTATATAGTTTTTCGATTGATCCCTTTGCGTTTTCTTTAAGTTCGTCTTCAAAGTATATCTCGCCGACGGGTTTACCGTCAATTAAAACGAAAGCGCAGGTGTCGTTCGGGTTCGTCTGTTTTAACCCGACGAAAGATGCGGTACCGATTTTTACTTCGTTACCGTTTACCGTACAGGAAACGCCTTTGCCACCGTGTTCTTCGATATCCGAAACGGGTAAAAGCGGAATATCCCCCGCGTATTTCACTATCGCCCTGCCTATCGGATGATCGGAGTGTTTTTCTACCGACGCCGCAATCCTTATCAGTTCGTCTTTACCTGAATCCCCGCGGCAAACCACTTTACTTACCGAAAGTTCGCCTTTCGTAAGAGTTCCCGTCTTGTCGAACGCCACCGCTTTAACTCGGTCGATCTCGTCGAAAACCTGCCCGCCTTTTATAAGCACACCGCGTTTAGACAGCGCGCCGATCCCTAAAAAGTAGCCGAGCGGAACGGAAATAACGAGTGCGCACGGACAGGATACGATCAAAAACGACAGCGCCTTATATACGAATTCGCTTAAGTCTTTCCCAAAAAGCAGAGTCGGAAGAAAAGCGATAAGTACCGCGACGAATACTATAACGGGCGTATATATCTTTGCGAATTTGGTTATGAACTTCTGACTTTTCGCCTTTTTGGAATTCGCGCCTTCGACCATGGAAACGATACTCTCCACCGTACTGTCTTTAAACAGTTTGGTGGTTTTAATAAGTATCGCGTTTCCGAGATTTATCGCCCCGCTATATACGTTATCGCCTTTCGCCGTTTCGTAGATACGACTCTCGCCCGTTATCGCCTTTAAGTCGAGTTCGGCAAAATCAGATAAAAGTTCCCCGTCGATCGCTATTCTCTCGCCTTTCAGTACTTCGATGACAGTTCCGATATCCACGGTTTCGGGTTCTGCTTCTTCCCCGTCCGAAAGCCTTACCTTTATTTCCTTGAATTCGGACAGCGCGCTTATTCTATCCCGCGCCCTGTCGGACGCGACGTCTTCAAGCGTCTCGCCTATTCCGAAAAGAACGACGATGAACGCGCCTTCGAAATATTCGCCGAGTACGAACGCCACGACAGACGCTATAAATATCAGCGTGTTCTCGTCGAAAATATTGCCCGTCAGTACGTTTTTATAGCAGTCAATTACTACTTCGTACCCCGAGAGAAACGCCGCAAGAATAAAAATCACCAACGCCGCCGTATCCGAGATACCCGGAATAAATGCGATCGCAATCATTACGGACGACACTAAGTACCACTTGAAATCCGCTATAAAATCTTTCATTTTTCGCCTTGTAATATTTTAGTATATTATAATTTTCTAATATATTTTCTTAAATCAAAAGGCAATATCGCTATTGCCGTTTTATCTTTACGATTATACGATCAGCAATGTCTGTGCTTTAACGCCGTCTTTATAATGGTGTAAACGTGTTCGTCGGCTAAACTGTAAAGCACCTGATTGCCCGTCTTCAAGCATTTGACGACCTTGGCGTCTTTAAGTTTCCTTAAATGCTGCGAAACGGCCGACTGACTGCC
>JAFZXG010000081.1 GCA_017616925.1 Clostridia bacterium
GGCAATTTTAGCCGCCCGTGCAAACAGGCAGTTTATTACCAACAAGGATCTATACGAAGGTATAAACAAAGTCCTTTTGGGACCGCAAAAGAAAAGCCGTCTGGTTACCGAAACGGATAAGCGCATTACGGCTTACCACGAATCGGGGCATGCAATTTTAGCAAGGCTTTTGCCTAACTGCGATCCCGTTCACGAAGTGTCCATTATCCCACGTGGTCAGGCGGCAGGTTACACAATGACACGTCCCGATAACGACGACAACCATTTAACGAAAGCAAAACTTTTGGACGACATCGTTATGACGTTGGGCGGCAGAGTTGCCGAAGAACTTATCATAAAAGATATTTCGGCAGGCGCTTCGGGCGACATACAGGCGGTCAGCAAACGTGCAAGGCTTATGGTTACCGAATGGGGTATGAGCGAAAGGGTAGGTCCCATTTCCTACGGCTCGGATAAGGAGATATTTATCGGCAGAGATATGGCTTCGCACGTTACTTACAGCGAGGAAACGGCTGCCATTATCGATGAAGAAGTTCAAAAGATAGTAAGCGACGGTCTTAAAAAGGTACGTGAACTGCTTTCGGTAAACAAAAAACTTTTGGACGTTATGGCAAGGGTTTTGGTGGAAAGGGAAACTATTTTCACCGAAGAAGTCGACCTAATTATGGAAGGCAAGTCCACCGAAGAAGTAATCGATTTTATGGACAAAAACGAAAGGACGCTTTCACAAAATCCTTTTGAAAGGAAAAAAGCTAAATCCGAAATCGATACTGCCGATGCGGATAAGTCGGACGAAAAGGAAGTTTTGCCCGAACAGGAAAAAGCCGAAAGCGTTGAAAAGTCTTCCGCCGATAACGACGAAAACGTTGAAGGCGGCGAAAATAAAAAAGACGATAACGAAAGAACGCAAAGCTTACGCCCTGTCGCTGCTCGAAAAATACGGGCTTTACGAATTTAAGAACAATTATCCCGACGAACTTTCGGGCGGCATGCGGCAGAGAGCGGCGCTTATAAGAACGCTCGTTTCTTCGCCCAAGATACTTCTTTTAGACGAACCCTTTTCGGCGATAGACTACCAGACGAGACTTTCGGTCTGCAACGACGTTTATTCGATAATAAAAGCCGAAAACAAGACTGCGGTACTCGTCACACACGATATATCGGAAGCGGTCTCGATGTCGGATAAGATAATCGTCTTATCGAACCGTCCCGCGCGGGTAAAGAAGATATTTACGCCGGAAATAGTGGGCGATTCGCCGCTCGAAAGACGCGAATCCCCCGACTCTTCGGTACTGTTCGAAAAAATCTGGAAGGAACTGAACTGATGAAAAAACAAACGCTTTCAAAAGAACGACTTTTATATTTGAAAAAAGCGAAAATAAAGACGGTTTCCGTCCACGCGTACAGAATAGGTCTTTTATTTGCCTTACTTGCCGCTTGGGAAATATTCGCGAACGTCGGGATAATAGACTCTTTTATATCGAGTAGTCCGTCGAAGATCGTGAAAACGGTAATAAAACTGTTTTCGGAAGACGGTCTTTCCTATCACATGGGAATAACCCTTTACGAAACCCTTCTGGGCTTTCTTATCGCCGTGTTCGGCGGATACGCGGTCGCGGTCGCGCTTTGGTGGTCGGATACGTTAAAGCGGGTTTTAGAACCGTATATCGTGGTCTTAAACAGTTTGCCGAAGATCGCACTCGGACCTATAATAATAGTCTGGTGCGGCAGCGGAAGGAAAGCGATAATATTCATGACCGTTTTGGTAAGCATCGTCGTCGCGACCATCACTATACTCGGCGGGTTTTCGGAAACGGATAAGAATAAGACTTTGCTTTTACGGTCGATGGGCGCGAGTAAAATGCAGATACTATTCAAACTCGTGATCCCCGGATCGCTGCCGACGTTTATAAGTATGCTGAAAATCAGTATCGGTATGGCTTGGATCGGTTCTATCATGGGCGAATATCTCGTCTCCCGCGCGGGACTCGGTTACCTTATAGTTTACGGCGGTCAGGTATTTAAATTAGATCTCGTGATGGCGTCAACCTTCGTTCTCTGCGTTCTCGCAAGTCTTTTGTACGGCGCGGTCGCGCTTCTCGAAAAAAAGATAGTAAAATATTAAAGAAACGGTACGGATCTCATTCCGTACCGTTTCTTTATTCGGGCATTTATATGACGTAATCGTTGCCGTCCGTTCTCTTTTTCATAAGCGAAGAGACGGTTATTCCGTCGAAAAAATCGTTTATAAGGGCGTAAAAGTCTTTCCACATGGAAAGCGTTCTGCAATCGCCCGAAAACGAACAGGCTTTCGCCGACTTTTCAAGGCAAGTTACGGGCGCAAGATCGCCTTCGGTTATGCGAAGTATCTCGCCCACCGTATAACTTTCGGGTTCTCTCTTTAATTTGTAGCCACCGCCCTTACCGTGCTGACCTTCGAGAACGCCTGCTTTCGACAGATCGGACGTTATCGATTCCAGATATTTCTGAGATATGCCCTGTCTGTCCGCGACGTCCTTTAGCGGAATATATTCCCCGCCGTAATGTTCCGCCATATCGATCATGACGCGTAAAGCGTATCTTCCCCTCGTTGATATCTTCATTTCCGTCTCCTTTACTTATCGTTATTCTCTTTGGATCTTTTCTTTTCGTAATAGTCTTTGACAGCGTTCTTTATCGCTTCTTCGGCAAGCACCGAACAGTGAATCTTGTGCGCGGGCAGACCGTTCAACGCCTCTGCCACCGCCTTGTTGGTAAGCGCGAGTGCCTCCGACACGGGCTTACCCTTAATCATTTCGGTCGCCATTGACGAAGACGCGATCGCGCTGCCGCAACCGAAAGTTTCGAACTTTACGTCGGTTATTATATCGTCGTCGATCTTTAGATATATTCTCATTATATCGCCGCACTTCGCGTTTCCGACTTCACCCACGCCGTCCGCGTTTTCGATAACGCCGACGTTTCTGGGGTTTCTGAAATGATCCATTACTTTTTCGCTGTATAACGCCATAATATTTCCTTTCCGTAATTATTTTATTATAAACTCTCTCTTGCCCGATACCAGATCTCGCCATACGGGCGATATGCTCCGAAGATAGCCCACGACTTCTTTTACCGACTTAATCACGTATTCTATCTCTTCTTCGGTATTCGATTCCGAAAGCGTAAGCCTTAACGAACCGTGCGCGACGTCGTGAACTCTGCCTATCGCAAGCAAAACGTGGCTCGGATCGAGCGAACCCGAAGTGCAGGCGGAACCAGACGACGCGCAGATCCCTTTGTCGCTTAACAAAAGCAAAAGCGATTCGCCTTCTATCCCTTCGAAACAGAAACTCGCGCTGGCGGGCAATCTTCTTTCCCTGTCGCCGTTTAATACCGAGTGCGGAATTTCCAGAATACCTTTTATAAGTTCTTCACGGAGAAAAAGCGTCTTTTTCGCCGCCCTTTCCATGTTTTCGCACGATTCTTTTAAAGCCGCCGCCATACCGACGATAGCGGGAACGTTTTCAGTTCCCGCGCGTTTGCCTTTTTCCTGCGCGCCTCCCAAAATAAGCGGAAATAAAGGCGCGCCCTTCTTTACGTACAACGCGCCTATACCTTTCGGTCCGCCGAACTTATGCGCCGAAACGGACAGCATATCTATATTCTCTTTTTTTACGTCGATCCTTAAGTGTCCCGCCGCCTGCACCGCGTCGGTGTGAAAAATCACGCCTTTTTCCTTGCAGATCTTACCTATCTCGCTTATGGGCTGGATAGTTCCTATCTCGTTATTCGCGTACATTACGCTGACGAGACAGGTATCGTCATTTATCGCGTTTTCAATATCTTTCGTTTTAACTATGCCGTCATTTCCAACGCCAACCAAAGTAATCGAAAAACCTTCCTTTTCGAGTTCTTTAAGCGTATTCAATACCGCGTGATGTTCTATCGCGGTAGAAACGATATGCTTTTTACCCCTTTTCGCACCGTACTTCGCCGCGGATATTATAGCCTGATTGTCCGATTCGCTCCCGCCCGAAGTAAAGTAAACTTCCTCGGGAAGAGCGCCGAGACAGTCGGCAACGGTTTTTCTTGCGTTAAATACGCTTTCCGCGGCGATCTGCCCCGCTTCGTGCAAACTCGATGGATTGCCGTACTCTTCGGTAAAGTACGGCATCATCGCTTTTAAGGCTAAGTCACTCGTTCTCGTCGTAGCGGCGTTGTCAAGATAAA
>JAFZXG010000082.1 GCA_017616925.1 Clostridia bacterium
TCGCTCGTCGAAGTAGTTTTTCATTTCTTCGTTCTTACCCGCGACGATGATAAGCGTAAAATTCCGATCGATTTTAAGCATTTCTTCGGCAAAAGGCTTTAATTTCGCGCTGGCGTAAGCGCCGTCCGCGACGATCACCGTGAAAGAGTTTCCGTCTATTCCGTATTTCTCGCGCATTTCCGATTTCGTGCCGTCGAAGTTCTTGACGCAGTCGCGAAGAATAAAACCCGAATTAAAGACGTTTTCTTTCTTCATACGAATTTTTTTTATCGCTTCGTTTTCGGCGAACTCGTTGTTGACCGCAAAGAAGTCGCAACGGTTATCCCACCAGGCGTGGACGTTGGGATCGGGATCGTACGCCGCTGTAAGAAAGTCCTTTTTATACTTCTTTTTCGCCCAGACCGACACGTGCAGGGGCTCGAAATGCGTGCTTATTACCATGTCGGGATCTTTTTTCAGCATAATATCCGCACACTCTCTCTTTACCTTGCCGAAGGCAACGTTGTACGACAGTTTAAGCGTTCCCATAGGTGTAAGAAGTTTCTGTGCGAAGAACAGAAACCACAGGTAGCCTTTGTTTTTATAGCCCATTTTGGTCTGATTGATTAAAAGTTCTGCGTGTTTTTTAAGCCCGTCGCTACCTTCTTCCAAAATATTCAGTTTTTCGACTTCCACTTCGTCGGGGTAATATTTTTCGAGGGCGTTCGCCACCGCTTCCGCGGAAACGATATGTCCGATCCCCGCTTCGATGAAAGTGATAAGCACTTTATATTTTTTCATGGTTAAAACATTATAGCACCGCGCCGCGCGGTTGTCAAACTCAAAACGGGAAAGAGATTGACAATACTGTTCCGTTGTGCTATCATTTACCAAAGAGGCAAGGTATGAAAAACGAAACGAACACCGTACCCAAAATAATACATTACGTCTGGCTGGGCGGGGGCGAGAAGAAACCCGAACACCTCGCGTTTATGGAAACATGGAAGAAAAACTTATCGGATTACGAGATAAAAGAGTGGAACGAAAATAATTTCGACGTAAACTGCTGCGATTTTATCAAAGAGGCTTACGAAAAAAAGAAGTTCGCGTTCGTATCGGATTACATAAGGCTTAAAGTCCTTTACGAGTACGGCGGCGTGTATCTCGATACCGACGTGGAAGTGTTAAAGTCCTTCGACGACTTTTTATCGTTCGATTCTGTTCTCGGATTTGAAAACTCGGCGTATCTTTCCATGGGTACGATAATCTCTAAACCCAAACAAAAGTGGCTTAAAGAACATCTCGATTATTACGACCGTTCGCATTTTATCAACGGAAATAAACTCGACACCGTGCCGAATACGGTAAAAATAACGGCTTTTCTCAACAAAAAATTCGGCTTAAAGATGAAAGAAAGCAGGCAGACTTTAGACGACGGAATAGAGATATTCCCATGCGAATATTTTTCGCCCAAGGACTTTACGACGGGTAAGACGAAAATCACCGAAAACACCTATTCGGTACACAGATACGAAGGCTCGTGGACGGGCGGGAAAGGATTCCTTTTTAAGACGTTGCGGGTGATAAGGTATATATTCGGTAAAAGGATATTCGCTTATTTTACGGGATTGCATATGAGAAAAGAAGCGAAAAGGTTAGGTAAGGAATTTTAACGGATTTTCAGTAAACGGAAAAATTTTAAGGAGAAAAAATGTATAAATTATCGGTTCCATTTATGCTTTCGCAGGTAGAAAGGTACGGGGCGGACACCTTTATTTCCGAATTACGTAAAATAGACGCGGATATAGTATTTCTTGCGCTGGGATCTTACGAAACGGACGAAGAAAAAAGCAACGCCGTTTTCGACAGTCTTAAAAAATACGTCCCCGTATTTAAAAAAGCGGGCTTTACGGTCGGAGTTTGGGTATGGTCGTTTATGATAGTAAACGACCAAAAATACACGCATATAACTTCGCCTAACGGCGCGGTTTCCAAAAACCAAGTGTGTCCGTCGGACGAAAATTTTTGCAAGTTCGCCGCAGAATATATAAAAAATATAGCAATGTCAAAGCCCGATATGATAATGTATGACGATGATTATCGCTACGGGTTTATAGATTGCGGGCTTGGATGCGCCTGTAAAAACCACCGCGCTTATATGAGTGAGATTTTAGGCGAAGATCTGTCTGACAAAGATCTCGGTAAACTTATATTCGGCGGAAAAGCGAATAAATACAGGAGTGCTTATCTTAAAGCAAACGGGCATTTTTTAAGAGAATTCGCCAAAACGGCGAGAGCTGCGGTAGACGATGTTGATCCCGATATACGTCTCGGTCTTTGCGCTTGCATGAGTACGTGGGACTTCGACGGGGTGTCGGCTGCGGAACTTTCGCGTATACTTGCGGGGAACACCAAGCCGTTTTTAAGACTTATCGGCGCGCCGTACTGGGCGCCGAGTATTGCGTGGGGCAACAGATTGCAGGACGTTATAGAACTCGAACGTATGGAAAGTTCGTGGTGCGGGGAAGGTATCGAGATCTTCGCCGAAGGCGACACCTATCCTCGTCCGCGGTTTAGGTGTCCCGCGAATATGCTCGAAGGTTTCGATATGGCGTTAAGGGCGTCGGGATCTTTGAACGGGATCCATAAATACACTTTTGATTATTACGCCGATCCCGCTTACGAAAAGGGTTATGATATAAAGCATATAAAAAACGGAAAGATATACCGCAATATAGAAAAATATTTTTCGGATAAGACGCCGGTCGGCGTCCGCGTTTACGAGTATATAAATAAATTCGAGAACATGACCGTTCCGCCCTACTACGACGGTAAAGACGAAGTACAGAACACCTTTTTCTCGCCTGCCGCAAGGCTGATGGCAGCTCAAACGATACCTACGATTTACGAAGGTTTGGGAACTGTGGGCGTCGCGTTCGGAGAAAACGCGAAGTATCTCGACGACGCCGCTTTAAGTAACGGTCTTATAATTGACTTGCCTGCCGCGGTAAACCTGATGGAACGCGGGATAGACGTCGGATTAAAGGAAGTCGGCGGCGATATTGCGGTTTCGGAAGAGTATTTCCCGAACGAAAATCGGTACGTGGGGCTTTTCGGCTGTCCCGCAAAAGAGATGACCGTTAAAGACGAGATAAAAACGGACAGTTTCTTTATTTCCGAAGACAAACGGTATATAGGTTCTTATTTTTACGAAAATAAAGACGGGCGGAAATTTCTGGTATTTGCGTTTGACGGGTATAACGCCGGTAATCACGCGTTCAAGCAGTATGCCCGCGGCGAACAGATAGAAAGGTTTATAAGGTTTACGGGTAAAAGGTTGCCTGCGTCTATGCGCGGCAATCCCGACTGCTATATGCTCTGCAAAGAGAACGCAAACGGTATCGCAGTATGGATAGGGAATTTCTTTGCCGACGAGTGTCTTAACACCGCCGTCGTTTTAGACGGAGAGTTTAAGGACGTGAAGTTTATAAACTGCAACGGAAAATTAAGCGGGAATAAAGTGGTGATAGACGATATTGCGCCGTTTGCATCGGTAGGTTTTATCGTCGAAAAGTAAGGACGGTATAAGATTAATAGGTAAATCCGAAGAAAAGATTAGTGCAATGCGCTTTTCAGACAAGGCGGGCGTTTATCCGATAATCCGTTTTCTTAAAACCTTATTTCCAACGAAAAAACGGGCGGTTTCCGCCCGTTTTTTTAGTGATAATTTCGTGTTTACCGTAAACTGCTATCCGTTTATTTCCCATATATCGATTCCCTTATCCCTATAAAAAACTAGTAGATCTTTACGTTGTTTAACGCGTTTTCGCGTACCGTTCTCACGATTTGTCCGTTTTCGTAACGGTTTATAACATTAGTTACGGAAGAGTTCGTAAGATAACCTTTAATAAGTACCGATTGCGTCTTGTTCGCGATATCGTTTGATATCGCGACGCTTTACAGTAATTCGGGCGCGTCGCCCGAAAACAGTGACGATAAAATATTTTCGCATAGGATAAGACAGCGGGGTAAATGATACGGACCTTTCCACATCGAGCCTTTCTGCGTGTGAGAAACGCTTCCGTCACGATGAAGATAGCCGTACCACTCGCCGTATTTTCGGTCGGCAAAATGCGAAAAAGCGTATTCGTGCGTTTTCTCGAACAGCTTAAAATATTTTTCGTCGCCCGTAAGTTTATAGGCAAGTATCGTCGCTATCAGACACTCGTTATGTACCCACCACAATTTCATATCGTATTCTAATTGTTCGCAGGGTTTATCGAAAGCGTCCGTAAAATAATAAATTCCGCCGTATTCTTTATCCCAACCTTTTTCGATCGACCAGTCGAGAATATTCAGCGCTTTTTTCAAAAGTTCTTTATCGCCGACGGTACTTGCGTAATTCATTAAAAACCACGAATTTTCTATCGAGTGTCCGGGGTTTATCGTTCTTCCCGCGTGGGTGTCCGAAATGCCGCCGTCTTTCGGTACGTTTTCCAAAACGCATTTGAGATCTTCTTTATAATGGAGACCTAACATGTCGTTTACGATCTCTCTTATTATTCTGTCGTAACGGTCTTTTTTCCCGCTTATTCTCATAAGTGTCTGCGCGGAACTTATAAGCACCATAGGGTAGGCGTTGGAACGCAGATCGCGTACCGAAGTGTTTTCTTTGGGCGTTATCTTAAACGGATCGGCCGACGGATCTTTATAGATAGAGTACATAAAGTCGAAATATTTTTCGGCGATATAGAGATCGTTAGGATCTTTCGTCTGCAAGTAGTATTCCGCGAATCCAACGACGAGAAAACTTTCGGAAAAGAAATATCTTCTTTTTCTTAACGGTAAGCCTTCTCTCGTAACGGTAAAAAACAATCTTCCGTCACCGTCGATACAATGCTTTTTTATAAACTCCGCACCCGATTCGGCAGCTTTCAGCCATAGTTCTTTTTTGCCGTAACTATTGCATAATTTAGAAAAAGTCCAGAGGCATCTGCCTTGGAACCAAACGCTTTTGTCGTTATTGTAAGATCTTCCGTATCTATCTACACTCGTAATAAATCCGCCGTACTCTCTATCGATAAGGTCTGATCTTTCCCAGAAAGGAACGACGTCATTTAAGAGATAGTCCTTATAAAAATCACGGTATCGTAAAATTTTGTTTTTGTTCATAATCGGTTTTCCTTTTTTAAAGGCGGCTAAATATTCGCCGCCTTCACACAGGGAAATTTTATAACTTCGTTAAGAATGTCTTTACCCGACTTTTCTGAGTCCCAAAGGGTTTCGGCGTAAATAGCGGCGGGTAACGGGATCTCTTTTTCAAACATACCGTCTTCGATGAGTCCCTGCACATTTACGTCTTTTGCGTTTTCCGTAATAAGTTTTACCGTTTCCCGCGCTTTTTCGCAATTATATATCCAGTTTGCCTGACGCAATTTCCAGATCTTGCGTCTTTCGCTTAACCTGTTATCTATAAACGAGTCGCTTTTTTCACCTAAAACGATATTTTCGGGCTGATGAGAAAACGTCGTCCAGTCAAGCCCCGACATACCCTTTAAGACGAATCCGATCTTTTCGTTTTCTCCGCGCAACGTACATATTTTTTTCAGGAAATCCGCGTCGATCGGGATATCCGAAACCTGCTTTTCGGTTTTTTGATCCGCGATATTGTTTATAAACGGGAACGCTTCGCCGCAATTCTCCCAGACGATCGTTATTCTTTCGTCAACTTGCGCGATATATTCGAGTTTGTTTTTTACCGAAGTGGCGTGAAGTCCGAACTGTAATTTTAAGTCGGGGTATTTTTCAAGCAACTTTCGTCCCGTCTTATTGACGAGATCGACCACCGCCGCCGCGATAAGTCTGCCGTCGATATATTCGTCGCCGAGTTCGGTACACGACTGGAAGTATATCCCGTCGCCTTTACGGTGCGCGTATTCTATTTCAAACCTGTTTATTATGTTTTCTTTCAGTTCTTCTATGCCTTTTTCGGTCATACGCATCGAGGTTTTGCAGTCGGTATCCCATCCCCAAGCGAATCCCCATATAACTTTTATCCCGAGACTGTGGGCGTAATCGACGATATCGTCCGCGTTTATCGGAGCGTAATCGTTCCATATAACGATTTCGTTAAGTTTCAGTAGGACCATATTGTCGAAAAACGATCTGTAATCGTATATAACGTGTCCCCAGGTCCATATCGCGCGTTCTTTTACGGACGGGGCGGAACTGTAACTCCATTTGGGCGCTTTATTTTTAAAAGGGCTTTCAAAGTAGATACGGTCCTGCAGATCGCCGATCCCCGCCTTATAGATCAGATCCCCGCAATACTTGTTGATAAAATCGACCGCGCCGTACAGAACGCCTTTTTCGTCGTAACCGAGAATCGCGATGGACTGTTTGTCTTTATTGAACCGACTTTCGTCCACGCTGATGGAAAAAGCCTGTTCTTCGGGTATAATCTTTAAATTTCCGTTATCGGCGTATTCTTTTAAGTATTTATTGTCCGTTATCGTACCGACGATTATAAGATTATTGTCATATAACGTCTTACGGTCTATATCGTTTGCCCTATAAAAAGGCAGATAGTTTTTGTAAAGATCAGAAACCGTCGCGTTGATAAGATTCAACGCCTTTTTTTCCAAACCTTCGTATTTACCGTACACGACGATCCACTTGTTTTCCATACCCGTTTTCATCCTTTATAAAAAAGTTTAATCGATCTTTACATTATTTAACGCGTTTTCGCGTACAGTTCTTATTATTTGTCCGCTTTCATAGCGGTTTATTACGTTGGTGATAGTCGAATTTGTAAGATACCCTTTTACGAACACGGATTGCGCCTTGTTTGCGATAACGTTCGATATCGCAACGTTTTTCGCGGAATCGGGAAGGACTCTTCCGTAAGACGCGTCCGCTTCTCCGATAAGTATTCCGCCGCCGACTTCGTCTTCCGACGTGTCTATTACGTTGTCGATAATAACGTTTTCTATCGTGGACTCGACGGGGAGTAAGCGGATCACCCAGCACCAGTAAGATTTTGCGATAACGTTTTTAATGATAACGTTCTTTATTCCGCGTTCCCTTCTTTCCCAGTCGCTGTGCATAACGTGCGTAGAATACCCGCCGCTGAACACACAGTTTTTCGCCGCGATGGCGGTAAGCGCGATCACGTCGTCGCCCGTTTGACCGGTTATATCCGAAATAATAAGATCGTTGCAACCGTTTCTTAAGTCTATTCCGTCCTGATTTTCGATATTTGATTTTACGCCGTCGATGAATTTATAGAGTCTGGAATCGAAATTTATCTTTTCGATACTGCCGTGGCGGCATGCTTCCAAAGAAATTCCCCAACAGTGCGAATCTTTTATCGAAACGTTCTTTATCGAAAAATACTCTACGTTCGCAAACAGGATGCCTATATTGCGCCAGTCGCCGCTTTTGTTTTCGCCTTCCTTATCGAAGTCCGTTCCGTAAGAGTGGTTGTGAAAATTGCCGCGCGCCACTTTTCCGCACGCCTTTTCTTCGTCGGATATCCAACTGCCGAAAGACAAAAGGTCTTTCTCGTCGTGGGGGCAGGGGACGCACAAAAGTTTACCCGAGTCCCCCGTAGATCTCGGATGATCCGCGCCTTCGAGTATCGAAACTCCTTCGCCGATTATGTGAATATTCGTTATTTTCTCGGGATCGTTTTCGTTTAGACCGCAGTTTGCCGAACGGAAAAAGTTATCTCTGCATCTATCGGACAGTTTGATTTTACAGTTTTTAAGTATTACCGTCGTGTCCGAAGGCAGTAGAATCGCGTTGTCGATAAGCCAGAAATCCCGTTCGGGTTCGGTTTTATTTTGGCGCGGTGGTATTACGACGATCCCGTCTTTATCTCTGCCCGCGATCGCTTTATTTATGATTTCATCGTCGGTTTTCCCGAAAAACTCGTTTACGTTTACCATTTTCGCTTTTCCTCCAATTATTTATCTTATTCGGTACGGATACCGTTCATCTTGCAATATTCGGTAAGGATCTTTACGTTGTCGCCGTAAGAGATTATATAGTGCTGTCCTAACACCTTGTTTGCGAAATCTTCGGTGTCGTCAAGTTCTATTTTAAGTCCTGGGAGTTGGGGCGCGGGTTTATCCCAGCCGCACTCTTCCCAAGTCTCCGGCGTTTTGCCTACGCCCTTTACGACGTGCATGGTGAATTTTCCGTTAAGGCAAGCGAGACGGCACATGGTCAGTACTCCCTGTTTTGCCTTGGATACGTTTAATAATCCTTGCGAAAGTTCCCCGAACGCCGCGGGAAGTATGGTCGTTTCACCGTCAATTATCTCTTTCGGGATATAGTCGGGAACGCCCGCTAACACTCCGTCGTTAAAGTATTCGTAAAACTCTAAATACGCGCCTATTTGTCCCGTAATCCCTTTTACGATGACCTGCGTTATATTGCCCATACAGTCGTTTTCGGGGATAGTGCAAAGACCGTCTTCGGCAAGCAGGGTAAATATAGGCGCGGGCGGAAATCCCAACAGTTTTTTGAATCCGTCAACGTCTTTAAGAGAGATCGCCGCGTACTTTCTCTCGTCTGCGATCTGCCTGATCGCAAGATAGTATTTTGCCGCGCTTTCCACCGCGTTTTCGTCGGGCGTCTTAAGGAATTTCCACTTCTTTATTCTCGCTATCACCTTCTCTGTCTCTTTTGCGGTAAGTTTATTTGCCCTTTGTACCACTTCAAGCATTTCGAAACACTCTATCTCTATACCGAAGTCGCGTTTTACGGCAAGCCCGTCGAACTGAGTTCCGTAAAGTTGCATATCGCGGTAGCCCATTTGACCGATCTTCGTCTTTTTTAACTTGTTTTTTACCGCTGCGGCGTTGCAGTAAGAGACGACTTCTTCTACTTTTGACGGCGACTTTACCACGTCGTAAACGTACTTAAAAGTATATCCCGCAGACTCCAACGCGATCCGTGCCGCACTCGTTCCCGCCTGATCCGCGGTAGTGACGAGATGTCCGTCTTCGTACCAGCCGCACAGTCCCCATAAAACCGTAGGTTTATGTTTAAACTCTTCGGCGACTTTCATTATGGCGTGGGTGGGTATCCAGCCCGCGACGCAAAGTACCATCGCGTCGAAATCCTTACCCTTAAAGTATTCTACCGCGTCGTTTATGTAAGTTTCTTCGTAATCGTCGCGTATGGGGTAGAAGGGGAAAACTTCCGCTCCTGTTTTTATTAAATCTTCGCACGCTTTTTTGCACTTTCTTTCGATCACTTCTATCGGGGTGTTTACTTCCCCGAATCCCGCAAAACCGATTTTTACCGACATCTTTTTTTCTCCTTTTTTATATATTTCTATTTCGTTTTTAACGTTTTGGTTTTCCTCTGATAATAAAGGTCTTCTGCAAAAAACACCGAACAAAGCGTAAGTACCAACAGCGTGATAGAGAATAACACGAAAAATCCAGTATGCCAGTCGTTTCCGCTTAAGTCTAGAATAAGGGCTATCATAAAAGGCGACGCGGCTGCCGACGCGCTTGCGCTTGCGTTTATATCGGCGGACGTTAAACCGTAATTCACGTAATTTTTAATATGCAGCGGAACCAAAACGCCGAAGGTGTTGTTGAGTAGCCGCAAGAATATTCCGATTGTTACGATCACCGCAATGGTAAGAATAACATTAAGTCCGTAAACAAAGCACAGTAAAAGACTTATTCCCGTTACGACGGCAGCCGACAGAAAAATGACCAAAAAATCGTTCTTGATCCTGTTGCAGAAAAATTCGGATAGGACGGGACCTAAATACGCAACGGTGGGGAAGAGCACCGTGATAAGCGTTGCCATGGAGTCCGCAAGACCGAAATTGCTTTTTAAAATAGTCGGCATCCAGTTTGCAAAGCCGTAGTAAAGAAAACTTGAGAAGAAAACAGAGATCAGCGACAGGACAAACAACGGTTTTGCAGAAGGTCTTTCGGCAGTATATACCCTTTTTTTCAAAGGTATACCGTTTTCGTCGTCAACGGGTTTTAAGTCCGACTTTTCCATTCTCGTTATCGTAAAGAACATATAGAGAGTCGTAACGAGAAACGCCGTTCCCAGCGTGATAAAAGTTATACGCCAGTTGCCGAGATGGATAGACAGCGAAGACAGCCCGAACGAAAGCGCGCTGCCCACGGAAAACGCCGCGCTTAAAAACAGTAAAGTTTTATCCATGGTTTTTCGGGACAGATGTTTGTTTAAGGTAACTATCGAACCGCACCACACCGAGCCGTGCATTATTCCGTTAAGAGCGAGTACGGAACATATATACCACATGGGCGAATAGAAAAATATGCTTAAAAACGACAATCCCGAAATAACGAACGTTACCATCATATAACGCTTAACGTTTATTTTTGAAAAGATCGGTGCAAGAATGACCTGTATTATCGCGTAAAAGGAATAGTAGAGAGTTATGGGCAGACTTGCTATAACGTTCGGCACGTCGTATTCGTCTTTTATCGCCACCATGGACGCCGAATACGATATTTTCATACACATAGACAGCATATACGCAAGCCAGCACGACAGTATAAGCCCGAATGTGATGCGTTTTTCTCTTTTAGTCATATTGCTTATTCCTTTATTGCGGTTACCTTTCCCGCTTTTACCAAAACGTTTTTGCCGTGATAACAAAGATACACGTCGGTATCGGTGGGGTTTTTAATTATTTTGCCGTCGACCGAATATTCCAGACGTTCGAACGCCTTTACGTAATCGTAAACTTCGCCGTTCGTGCAGTACCATATATCGTCGCGGTTGCCGACTTTCTTTGCAAAGTTCTCGATTATCTCCCAGTTGTCGCTATCGTTGAACTCGTAACTATGTCCCCAAAGGTAGAACAGTAAAGGTTCGTTATTCATATAAAAATCGGCTTTTTTGTAGTTTAAAAACATTTCCGTCAGATCGGTAAGGTTTGGTGCGGCATGGCGGCAGGTGGGGGAAAGTCTCAACCAGTCGGTCGGTATCTTAAAACCGTTGGAACTTTCGACCGTCCTCGCATACTTTACGCCGCAGTTTTTGAGTATTTCCACGACGGTATCGTTATAAGTACCGTACGCGTAAGCCATACCTTTAACGATCCTGCCGAACTGTTTTTCAAGATTTTCCCTGTCAGTTATTATTTCGCGTGTCGCTACTTCGGGACTTACTTCCGTAAGCGAAAGGTGTTTCGCGCCGTGTACCGCTACTTCGTGCGGGGAATCAAGGTAGAGTTCGGTCGCCTCTTCTTTGGAGAGCCTTCTGTGTTCGGAATATAATTCCGAGTTAAGATTAAACGTGCATTTTAACCCGTATTTATCTAAAACACTTATAAGTTTTTTATCGAAAACCGTGCCGTCGTCGTAACTTAGCGTTACCGCTTTCAACTTAAAGTCGGGAAATCTTAAAAATTTATACATATACTAAACGCCTGCTATTCGTTATTTTTATTTACTTTATTTTCCTAACATCGTTTTCACGAGTTCGTAAGCAAATAAATAGTGCATATCTTTATCGGGGTGATTCAACTTGTTGGCGAGAAGTTCGGTCACGTTCACACCGCAATCCGCCATTTCCTTCCATATCGCGTAGCAATCGCAGACGACGACGCCTTTTTCTTCCGCGACCGACTTGGCGGCGGAAACGTATTCGTCCATAACGCCGCTACTCATCCTTTCGGCAAAGTTCTCGGCGAGTTCTTTAAAAAACTCACTCGTGAGTTTCGGGCTTACGTTATAGTTCATGGTATTCGGCGTCATAAAAATACACTCCGCGCCCGTCGCCTTTATTCTGCCGAATATTTCGTTTAAATGTTTTTTAAAATCCTTAATGCCGTCAAGCCCGCCGCCGCTGTCGTTTAAGCCGAAACATACGACGACGAGATCGGGGGAATACGATAAAACGTCCCTTTCTACACGGTTTAATCCCGTAAACGCGCTGCCGCCGCTTATTCCCGCGTTTATCACGGCGAAAGGCACGGACGGGTACAGTTTATTTAAGATTCTCTTAACTTTTTCGCAATACGCCCACTCCGCTATAAAGTCCGTTTGTATTCCGCGCGGCTCGGGTTCATAACACCCGAAACAGCCCTGCGTTACACTGTCGCCCAAAAATGCGACGGTTATAGGCTTACGCGAGTAAAGATCTTTTTGTTTTTCCTTTATTTTGTCGATTATTTTCACGCTTTTATCTCCTCCTTCGTTTTATAAAAACGGAACATTTTACCCAAGAAGATATTCTGAACGAATACCGTTATAGTCCAGGACATCGGATAGGTTATGAAAAGTACGAGAAAACTTTCGGGGAATATTGCGGTCATAACCATAATGAAAATTATTCTTAAAACGCACCCGCCGAATATTGAAATTATCATCGACAGTACCGATTTTCCCATGCCGCGCATAACGTACGCGAACACGCCCATAAAGTTACATATAAAGTAAGTCGTCGCCATAACGGATAATCTCGTCTGTGCGTATGGCAGTATCTCGGCGTCGTTTCTTATGGCGAGAACGAGCGGCTCGTCAAAAACAAGGATAAGTCCGCCGAGCACGAGTCCGTAACACATTATAAGGATCAGCGCTTTACGTATCGTTTCCTTTACGCGTTTTACGTTGCCCGCGCCCATATTCTGACTCGTAAAGGACAGAGTGGAAATGGCGATCGCTTCGCCGCCGTCCAGAAGGAATTTATCTATCTCCTGTCCGACCGAATTGCCCGCGGTGGCGACGCTGCCGAAAGAGTTTATATTCGCCTGTATAAAGACGTTCGAGATGCTGAAAAACACTTTTTGAAGACCGCTCGGCACGCCCACCAACAAAACGTCTTTCAACTCTTTTTTATAGAATTTCAGGTGACTGAATTTCAGTCTGGCGTAGCCCGTGCTTTTAAGCATAACGACAAAACAGCATACTGCCGATACGAAATTCGACGCGACCGTAGCGATCGCTACGCCTTCCACGTCCAGCCCTACGACCGTTACGAAAAATATGTTCAGAACGACGTTGAGTATTCCGCCAGCAACGAGAAAGATAAGCGGTCTGAACGTGTCGCCGACAGCCCTTAATATCGCCGCGGAAAAATTATAGAGCATAATTATCGGCATACCGAGAGAATAGATTTTAAGATATGTCGTCGCCATATCGAGAAGATCGTCTTTACAGTTCATAAAGTAGAGGAAACTTCTCGCGCCGAAAAACCCTATTAAAAGCAGAACAACGCCCGAAACCACGCTTAAAAGTACGGAGCATCCGACGTATTTTTCCGCACTGTCCTTATCTCCCGCGCCTTTCGCTTTGGCGACGACGACGTTTGCGCCGAGAGAAAGCCCTATAAAGAACCCTATAAAAAGATTTATAAGAGTACCCGTGGCACCGACGGCGCCTACCGCGACGGTCGCCCTTTCGGGTGCCGCAAACCTGCCCAAAACCACGGTGTCCGCCGTGTTGAACAATAGTTGCAGTATATTTACTCCGAGTATGGGTAAAGAAAAGATAATAAGTTCTTTAAGTATCGAACCCTTCGTAAGATCGAGTTCGTGATTATCGGTCATTTGTGATTCCTTATTATAAGAACATACCGTTTATATGCGTTAAGGTTTCACGGACTAATATGTCTCCGCCTTCGTGTCCCGTAACGCCGCTAGAAACGTACGCCGAATAGTGACTGCCTTTTTCCGCTTTCTCGGTGGGAAGATACCCGTCCGCTCCGCATGAAAGTTGAATAAGGAAAGTCTGTTTCGCTTTACTTCTCGCCCTTATCTTGTTCCCGTAGTTTAAGAACAGTTCAAAAGGATTCGTCGCTATCGCTATATCTCCGAACCTTACTATATGTATCTCTTCGGTAAAGGTATTGACTTTTTGCTGGAAATCGTATCTTGCTATTGTCCCCGCATAAATATGCATCTTCGCATTGTCGTCGAAGTTCATAGCCCTGCCTTTGTTCTTTTCGATATAGTTTTCTATCTTTTCGACCGCGTCGTTATATTCCGCTATCGTTACGCGCCTTAAGGGCAGTACCATATCGAGCGTTTCGTGTTTCAATATCCCGTCGTTCTTTAATTCTTTTTTATCGAGTTCTTCGTATACGGATATGAGTTCGTTCGATATTCTTCTGCCTACTACCTTTAACCCCGATACGTCGAACATAGAAGGATCGGCCCTGCGTTCTATATAATTTTCTCTGTGGATATTCGGATCGTTAATAGGCGTTTCGGGGTTTACCCAACGGATTAAATCTCTCGGACACAAATCCCCCGCAGCCGAACAAAGTCCTAATACGAATACGTTTTTGCCGAAATGCTTTCTTAAATTCTCCTTTACCTTGCCCCAGTAGTCCGAAGAAATGAAACTTCTGTGTTCTACCACCTGCGAAGGACAGGCGATATTAGCGATAACGCCGTTTAACTCTTTATTCTTATCGAAAGTATAAATAATTTCTATACCGCTGTCGTTGCCCGCTTCGAGTTCTTCGAAGTTAGCAAGATTTACGTCGCCCCACATTTTAGCCGAACCGTCGTCGTAACAGACTCTTCTGTTCATACCGACCGCGGCGCGCCCGAACGCGTTTGCATAATAACCTTCGGTACGGTTTTCCCACGCCTTACAGATCGCTTCGGTTATTTTATCGACGAGGAAATTAAGCGCAACGTCGGGATCGAGCATCTTTTCGCTTGATACGAGCGGTTTATATTCCATACCTTCGGGAAGCATTTGTTTAAGGACGTCAAGCGTAGAACCCGAATCCGTCCCTTTCCTTGTATAGACGTAAGAAGTGTGCGTATGTATGGCGCTGGTTATTATCTTGTCTTTTAGTTCGGGATATTTCGCCTCTACTTTCTCTTTTACGAGTTTGTGAAGATTATTGCCTACGGCGACGAGATCGCAGGACGCTATCACCATTTTATCGTTACCGCTTTCCAAAGCAAAAGCGGTAATCGTTATTCTGCTTTCCACTTCGTCGGTAATTCTTTCAAAAAACTGACCTGCAAGCCCTATTTTAGTACCTTTTTCGGGCGTGATATCTACTTCCGCCCAACCCATTTTTAATGACATAATAAAACTGCTCCTTTTTTTGATTATTAAATATTATTATAAATCTTTTCCATTTTTTTGACAACTAGAATTAGTCGGTTTTACCAGGAAAACGATAAAAAACAAAAAAGAAAGATAAAAAGCAAAAAAGAACTGTGGACGCCGCTCTTTTTCGGTACGGATATCGAAACAGATCTTTCCGAGAATTATTTATTTTTCCTTTGCGCGTCGTAAATATTATCGACCGCTATACACAAAGCGACCATTATATATTCGTAGTTTTCTTCGGCTTTTACCGAAAAAGTATCACGTATAAAGTCGAAATTGTCGTGTATAACGCCTATCGTTACGTCGTCTTTTTTTACGGTTATATCGCGCGGGTAGATAGGCCCTTCCATAGTCCAGACGGAGTCCGAAGTGTAGTCTTCGACGATATAATTACGGAAACTGAAATATTTTTTTGTGATTTTAAGAATTTTTTTTCCGTCCTTATCGTAAATAAGCGCGGAATACCTGAAAAACCGCCAGAATTTATTGCGGACCGTAAACACTTTTTTGTCCGACATATCCGCGATTACTTTTTTGTGCGTGAAAGAACCGAAGACGCCGTTTACTTTTAAGACTTCGTTTCCGTTTTCGTCGGTCACTTTGGAACCGCCTTTTAAAGTTACCAGATTGTTTTTTACGTTAAGTACCATAATTTTCTCCTTTATATATATTTTTTTACAAGTTCACAATGCCGATGATAAGCACGATCGCGCCGACGATCATGCCGAAAGAAAGCAGTATCGCGCGCTTAATTTTATTTCTTTTACATAACGCTTTTGCGGACGCGAAAAAAAGTACGAGAGCGATTATTTCGAATCCGAGACCTATCGCCGCCGCAACGGTAAGGAACAGCCCGCTTAAACCCGAAAGGGTATTAAACAATCCCGACGCGAACTCTACGGGGGCGGTCGGTATGGCGAAATAGTCGGACAGCGACCTACCCGAAGACAGATAAATGGGTGCGATGATAAAGAATCCCACTAAAAACAGAAGGAACAACGCCGTGGTCGCGAGTGCGCAAACAAGGACTAAAAGCAGTATGCCGACGTAAGTAATTATAGGGACTAAACTTGCCAACGTTCCCAAAATACTGAAAGTTAGAGACGTGCTTTTAGCCTTTAGCATACCCGCTTCGCGTTCGAACTTTCTCTCTTCGACTCTTACGCGTTCTCTTTCGCGTCTTTTTTGCGCTCTTAACTCTTTTTTGGTAAGCGGTGCGTCGTTACTTCTACTTTTCGTGCCGACGGGTTCTTGCGCGTCCGAATTTTCCGCGTTCGGTTTATCTTCTTTTTCGAGATTGTCGCCCGTTTTCAGATCCACCTTAAAAGGATCGTCGTTTTTTCCCATTTTTTATTCTCCGTATAACTTCGCGGCTTAAATTTCACCGATTGATCCGATATGATTATGCGCAAAACGACGCGTATTATTAATGTACGACGTCACGATCCGCATCCGTCTCTTTAGGGGTGCGCGTTGACTTTATCCAAAGTACGATATAGACGATAAACAGCACCGCCGCAAAAGAAACGCCTACGGGGTAAGCGATCGTTGCGGACAGGCGCAGACCTTCGGTCGCGATAAGGATGTAGGTCATACTTACGGCGGACATAAAAGTCGCGGGAAGCGCCGTTAAAAGCGAGCCGAAACGGTATTTTCCCTTTTTTACAAGGTAGGCGGTCGCCACCCACAAGGCGATCATGGCAAGCGTCTGATTGCTCCAGGAAAAATAACGCCATATAATTTCAAATCCGTTGTCGTTCGCTATCGCGAACCACGTGAGAAGTCCGCCGACTAAAAGTAAAGGAATCGTTATGATAAGTCGGTTTCTTATTTTCTTCTGTTCTAAATTAAAGGTTTCGGCAAGAATAAGTCTTACGCCCCTGAAAGCCGTGTCGCCCGAAGTGATAGGGCAGACGACCACACCCGCTATTGCGAGTATTCCGCCGAAAGTACCGAGAACGCCCGTCGAGATCTCGTAAACGACGTTCGATGCGCCGCCCGATAACGCTTCGCTTAAAAGTTGCGTCGTGCCGTAGAAAGCCACGCCTGCCGCCGCCCAGACGAGAGCGATCACCGATTCGCTTATCATTGCGCCGTAAAAGACCTTTCTGCCTGTTTTTTCACTCGTGATACATTTTGCCATCATAGGCGATTGCGTGGCGTGAAAGCCCGATACCGCCCCGCAGGCCACCGTTACGAACATATACGGCCAGACGGGTTTCCCGTCGGGATGAAGGTAAGAAAGCGACAGTTCGGGAAGCGTAAACGTTCCGCCGGAGAACAGAAACCCGCCGAGTACCGCCGCCGCCATTACGATAAGCAGTATTCCGAATACGGGGTAGAGTTTTCCGATAAGTTTGTCGATGGGAAGCAAGGTCGCGAGAAGATAGTAGCAAAGGATGATCACCGCCCAAAACGTACCGTTCATACCGTCCGGCGTAAGTCGGGCAAGGAGTGCGGCGGGACTCGTGACGAAGACCGTTCCGCACAGCACGAGCAGGATTACGGAGAATATACGCATTATCCATTTCGCCGTCTTCCCGAGATATATACCCGATAGTTCCGCGATAGACGCACCGCCGTGCCGTTCGCTTATCATACCGGACATGTAATCGTGTACCGCGCCGCCCAAAATCGAACCTAACACTATCCACAAAAACACCACGGGTCCGAACACCGCGCCCATAAGCGCGCCGAAAATAGGACCGGTGCCCGCAATGTTTAGAAGTTGCACCAAAAACGCCTTCCACGTCTTCATGGGCACGCAGTCCACGCCGTCGTTAACTGCGATCGCGGGCGTTTTTCTGTCGTCCGTCGCGAAGATATTTTCGGTAAATCGACTGTAGAGAATATATCCGATAACGAGTACGCAGAACGAGATAAAAAGCGATATCATTTTTCTTTGGATTGTCCTTTACGTTTTGTTCTTTAAATCACTTAAACGACACCATTATTATAAAAAGCCGCACGGGGTTTGTCAACGGTTAACCGTTATTTTGATTGTATATTTTCGCAATCGAAAGGACTTTGACGAGCGGCAGGAACAGTATCCCCACCGAAACCGCCGCGCAGACCGACTGCGTTAGCATAAAGGGGAGAGAACCGTAAAAATAAAGCCGTGCGGCGTCAAACGTAAACCCGAAAAAGAGCGGGGTGATTATATCGTCCAAAAGCGAGAACGCGGCGGTGAACGCCGCGGAAAGAACGATTACGGCGGCGAATTTTAAAAAACCGATATCCGTCCCGAATTTTTTTCCCAAAAACCCGAAAAACAGTGCGAAAAGGGAATAATAGATAAGATACAGAATAATTACCGTCGGGTAAAACCCGAAAATAAAACAGCGTAGGAGCGAAAAACATACGGCGACCGTAATTCCCGCTTTTATCCCCGCGCAGTAGCAAAAGGCAAGAAAAAACACCGTAACGAGTTCTATTCCGCCAACGCCCGATAAGGCGAACTGCACGGCGAGAAGAAGCGCGGTATATAGCGCGGTAACGGCGATAAACTTCGTCGGTTTCATACTTAATAGGGTGTCGTCGCCGTGTAAACCCAGATATACGAACAGCCCGCCTTAATAACGAGATCGGACGCGCCTAAAGCCGCCGAAACATATATTTTATCTTTGTACGAGATTTCTCCCCAAGCGGAGTTGGAATTTTCTTCGTCGTCGGTATAAAGCATCCAGTATTTTTCGTTAGTGTTCGCTATACCGTTTACGGAATTGATAAAATCACCGTAGGCGGAAGTTTCAGAAGTATAATCCAAAGTCCCCTGCGATCTTGTGTAATCCATAAACTCGATAAGTTTTTTACCCGCGTAATCTGCCGTGGGTTTAAGAACGATAAACTCGTCCGTATCTTTGATCACCGTCGGTTCTTTTTTGGAACAGGCAAACGTTAACGTACAGACGGAAACCACAAGCAACAAAATAGCGATAACTTTTTTCATATTTTTCTCCTAAAAAACGCCCGAAAGATCGGGCGTTAAAAGTACGGTTATAAAAGATCGTTCTTTTCTCCTTTCGCCCGAGAAACGATCGCTTGCGTAAGGCAGGCTATCGGGCTATACCGTAATGGCCGTTGCGACGGATTTTCACCGTTCTTCCCCTGCTTTCCTTGCGCGGATATCCGCGTAAGACTCAAACGCCTGAGTAAAGCATATAATTTTTCGTCCGCTTTGTCAATTCTTTTGCGGTATTTGCCGTCCTTTATTGACTTTATTTTCCCGAAATGGTATATTGATAATATAAAGAAAGCGCAGGCAAAAA
>JAFZXG010000083.1 GCA_017616925.1 Clostridia bacterium
AAGGGAAATACGACCTTTCCGCAGCGATAGATATGATAAAACTGAATACAAGGCATTACGCGAAAAGACAGAAGACTTTTTTCAAAAAACTGTCGGGACTTACTTATCTTAAGCCCGACGATCCCGAAATACTTGCAGAAAGGATAGCAGGAGAATTATGATTTTATAATAAAAATAAATATTATTCCGGAGAAAAAGATGAAAATTATAAAGAAACTTTTTACTTTATTCTTGCTAATTATATTCGTAATAAGTTTGTTCGGTTGTGGGTGCAAAAAAATAGAACGCAAAGTTTATGGCGATCTTGTATATGATGTGGTTTACTTAAACGATGAAGGACATGAAGTAATAGCAGCAAAAGGAAAGCCGTCTTTTGTCAGAATTTACGGATTGAGCGAAGAAGGGCAACAAAAAGAAGTTATTGTAGTTCCTAAAATGATTGACGGGTATGAGGTAAAAGAAATAGGTAAAAATGTTCCGTTTTTGGGGTGGAAAGGCAATTGGGTAAATGAAAAACTCGTAAAGGTTTTTTGCTTATCATATATGAATATCGATACCGGTAGCTTTAAAAATGCTCCGAATATAAAAAAGATAATTGTTTTATCCTCTGAAAAAAACCAATTTAAATATCAATCATTTTGGGGTAGTAATCTTCCGGTATATATTACAAGTAAAGAATACGATAATAACCATAATAACACATCATACGTTTATGATGAAAACCTTTTGATCTATTATGCAAACGTATCTTTTATGTGGAATTGTGACGATGTGGAAAACGACGGATATTATTGGATAGACGATTGCGATTACGGAGAAAAAATAGAGTATATTCCTGAAAATCCTGAACGGAACGGTTATATGTTTGACGGTTGGTATAAAGAACCAGAATGTATAAATAGATGGGATTTTGACGCTGATACTTTGCCGAAAGTAAAATATAACGACGACGAAGAAGAAATCTACCAAGAAACTAAACTATATGCAAAATGGATAGCGAAAGAACTATGATAAGTCAGATTTTAATAGACGATTGCGAAAAAAAACTTGCCGCAAAGTTTGCGGAACTTGACGGAACGGCACTTTTTAATCAGGAAAAAGTGCTTACGGCTTTTAAGAAAAACAGGGTTGCCTTGCGCCACTTCAACGGCTCTTTCGGTTACGGTTACGACGACGAAGGAAGAGACACGTTAAATTCGCTTTTAAAAGATATATTTAATTGCGAAAGCGCAGTTGTTTCGCCGCTTATCACGTCGGGAACGCACGCTTTGTCGCTGTGTCTTTACGGCGTTCTTCGCCCCGGAGATAAAGTGTTGTCGATAACGGGCGAACCTTACGACACCTTGCGCGACGTTATTTACGGCGAAAATAACGGTTCGCTTAAAGATTTCGGCGTTTCGTTCGATACCGTAAAATTAAAAGACGGAAATATCGACGAAGACGCAATGAAAGCGTTAGCGCCGTTATCTTCATATAAGATGGTCTATATGCAGCGTTCGCGCGGGTACGAGTGGAGAGAGGCGTTGACAGTAGAAAAGATAGGAAAAGCGGTAGAATTCGTGCGGTCTTTGGGGTTTAACGGCTGTATTATGCTCGATAACTGTTACGGAGAATTCGTGGAGAAAAAAGAACCGACCGAAGTCGGAGTTGATCTTCTCGCGGGTTCCTTAATAAAAAATCTCGGCGGAGGTATCGCGCCTACGGGCGGGTACTTCGCGGGGAAAAAGAAATACGTCGATATGGTAAACGCAAGACTTACCGCGCCGTCTATCGCGGGCGAAGTGGGATCGTACGCCTTTGGGTACAGGGATTTTTACGAAGGAATATTTATTGCGCCGCATACGGTAAAAGAAGCGCTTAAAGGTTCGCTTCTATTCGGCGAAGTGCTGTCTTATTTAGGATACGAAACGTCGCCCAAAGCGAACGAAAGACAGGGCGATCTGATAAGGGCGGTAAAATTCAACGACAAAGACAAACTTATTTCGTTTATAAGGTGTATTCAGGAGTTTTCGCCCGTGGACAGTTTCGTCACGGCGACGCCTTGGGCAATGCCAGGGTATAACGACGAAGTTATCATGGCGGCCGGGTGCTTTACGCAGGGATCTTCCATAGAACTTTCCGCCGACGCGCCCATAAGACCGCCGTATATCGCTTATATTCAGGGCGGGCTTACCTACGAACACTGTAAAACCGTTATAAAAAATCTTTCTTTTTAGGTGTGAAAATGAAAAAACCATACGAAACTCTCGATAAAGTATTTGATATTTTCCCCGAACTGTACGGAAACCGCGACGGTCAGAAAGACAGATACGAAAAACTTTTTTCTGATTTCAAAAGAGACTTCGGCGTAAACGCGGGCTATTTCGTTTCTTCTCCGGGGAGAGTGGAAATATGCGGAAATCACGTCGATCATAACGGCGGCTCCGTCATTTCCGCCACTATCGATAAAGATACACTCGCCGTCTTTATGCCTAACGATAGTACGGTGATCAAAATAAAATCCGAAGGCTACGACGATATTCTTATAGATTCTGATAAGGACGAAAAAGTAAAAAAGGGCACTTCGGCGGCACTCGTTAAGGGCGTCTGTATCGCGCTTAAAAATCTCGGATACAGAGTCGGCGGGTTTAACGCGCTCGTTTGCAGCAACGTTTTAGGCGGCGCGGGTATATCGAGTTCGGCGTCTTTCGAAGTGCTTATCGCGGAAATAATAAACTTTTTGTTTAACGAAGGCAAAATTTCCGAAAAAGATAAGGCGATAGCCGCGCAGTACGCGGAAACTGAAATTTTCGGTAAACCCTGCGGACTTCTGGACCAGACTGCGATAGCCTACGGCGGACTGAACCTTCTCGACTTTTCGGTAAAAGACGAAATAAAGGTAAGTAAAGCGCGGGGAAAACTTGCGGATTATTCTTTGGTGCTGATAAATACGGGCGGCAGTCACGAGAATCTTACCGACGAATACGCTTCGATACCCGTTGAGATGAGATCGGTCGCGGCGTTCTTCGGAAAAGACAGACTTATCGAAGTCAAAGAAAAAGACTTTTACGGCAAAATAAAAAAACTTTCGGAAAGAGTCTCCGACAGGGCGATACTGCGCGCGATACACTTTTATTCGGAAAATAAGCGCGTCAAAGATGCGTTCGACGATTTAAGCGGCGGAAATTACGGGGGTTTTATCTCCGCGATAAACGAATCGGGACTGTCGTCGCTTGCCTTCCTGCAGAACTGCTACGTTTCGGGATCGAAAGATCAGCCTATCGTTAAAGCGATTGCACTCTCAACAAGATATAACGTAAACGGCGCGACGAGAGTCCACGGCGGCGGTTTCGCGGGTACGGTTCTAAATATCGTAAAAAAATCGGAAGAAAAGACTTTCGTAAAAAATATGCTGTCTTTTTATGACGAAAAAGACATAATCATTTTGAACGTGAGAAATTCCGGAACGAAAGTTTTATAATACTTAGACAAAAACCGGCGGAACGGTTCGTGCAGTAAAGGAAAAAATTATAGAGTGAAAAACAGGGC
>JAFZXG010000006.1 GCA_017616925.1 Clostridia bacterium
CTTAAGCGGTGCGGAGATCAACGTTCGTCGGGCGAAGGACGGCGAAAAGATAATTACGCTCGACGAGAAAGAGTTTTCATTGACGAGCGAAAATCTCGTTATTTGCGATAAAGATAAACCCGTTGCTCTCGCGGGCGTTATGGGCGGGCTTAACAGCGAAATAAAGGAAACTACGAAAGACGTGGTGTTCGAGTCCGCAAGATTCAAACGCGACAATATAAGAAAAACGGCGAGAAAACTCGGTCAGAAATCGGATTCTTCTTCGAGATTCGAAAAGGGCGTGGATTTCTATTCCGTCGAAACCGGTATGGCGCGCGCACTAAATCTTATCGAAAAGACGGGCAGCGGCGAGATAGCCTCGGACGGCTACGATCTGATCGAAAAACCGATAGAAAAGCACGTTATTAAAACGACGTTTTCCAAAATAAACGCGGTACTCGGTATCGAAGTTGACAAAAATACCGTGAAGGAAATTCTCGAAAGACTTTTCTTCACCGTAAATATAAGCGGCGAGGAACTTATCTGCGAAGTACCGCTTTTCAGGGAAGATATGGAAAGTTATCCCGACATCGCGGAAGAGATCATCCGCGAATACGGCTATTCACACATAGTTCCTACACTTCTTAAAACGTCGTCCATTACAAGCGGCGGGCTTTCAGACGAACAGAAAAAAATCGAAAAACTTAAAGGACTACTCGTGGGATTCGGGTTCAACGAGGCGATAACTTATTCCTTCGTTTCCGAAAAGGAATACGATCTGTTCGGATTCGACAAGGATTCCGCCGAACACAAGTTTATCAAAATTATGAACCCGCTTGGCGAAGATATGGCGGTGATGAGAACGTCGCTTATTCCGTCACTCGTTCGCGCGGCGTGTTTTAACATTAACAGAAAGAACTATTCCGGGAGACTTTTCGAACTCGCGAAGATCTATAATTCCGACGAAGACACACTTACGAAACTTCCCAAAGAGACCGAGATGCTTACCTTCGTTCAATTCGGAGAAGACGAAGATTTCTTTACCTTAAAGGGAACGGTGGAAGGTATTTTGGACGAATTCTGTTTCGGAAAAGAGACCGAATTCGTTATGTGTGATCTGCCGTTTATGCATCCTACGCGTTCGGCGTTCGTCATCGTCGAAGGCGAAAAGGTAGGATGTCTCGGCGAAGTGAACCCGATCTTGATGGAAAAACTCGACGTTGCTAAGCCCGTTTATGTCTGTGAAATAAACTACGAATCGTTAAGCAGGCACTTTGCCGACAGAATTACAGTTAAACCCATATCGAAATATCCGATCGTGGAAAGGGATCTCGCGATAACCGTTTCCGAAGACGTGCTTTGGGGCGACGTCGTCAAAGTAGTGAAAAACAGTGCGGGCGAGTTCTTGAACTCGGTCAAGCTTTTCGATATATATAGGAGCGCGGTACTCGGCGACAAAAAGAGTATGGCTTTTAATATGGTGTTCGTCTCTTACGAACGCACGCTTACCGTCGAAGAGATCGACGCCGCTATAAAGAACGTTCTTAAAAATCTCAAAGATAAACTCGGCGCGGAATTAAGGTAATGATATCTGCAAAAACGCTTTCGTCTCTCGAATACGATAAGATCGCAAAATCGGTTTCCGAATACGCGGTGACGGATTCCGCAAAAAAAGAAATTTGCGGGACTGTTCCCGTGTGCGATCTTAAAACGGCGGAATTTTTACTCGATAAGACCGAAGAGGCTTATAAACTGCTTTTTACCTATAACGTTCCGAAGATATTCTATTTTTCGGACGTTTCGGAACAGTTGAAAAGGGTCGATATGGGCGGAACGCTTATTATTTCCGATATACTTAAAGTGGCGGACAATCTGAAAAGCGCGAGACTCATTAAAACCGCCGTTAAGTCTGTAAGCGACGAAAGTATAAAGATACTTCCCAAAGTCGCGTCAAGACTATACGTTAATCCCGATTTTGAAAAGGAAGTGTCCGAAAAGATTATTTCGCAGGACGAACTGTCGGACAGCGCTTCGCCCAAACTCTTTTCGATTAGAAAAGAAATAAGGGCGATAAACTCAAAGATCCGCGAAAAACTCAATTCTTTCGCGCGCGGGAACGACGCCAAATATCTGCAGGACGGAACGGTCACAATGCGTGGCGACAGGTACGTTATACCCGTCAAAAGCGAATACAGAAGTTTTATAAAGGGATTTATTCACGACCAGTCGGCGTCGGGGGCGACGCTTTTTATCGAACCCGAAGCGGTCATCGAGTACAATAACGACTTAAAGCGCGCGCTATTTTCGGAAGCGGAAGAGATAAGACGTATCCTTGCCGAACTTTCGTCGAAAATATCGTATATGTCGGACGGAATAAGGTATAACGCCGAAAATCTTACTGAGATCGACGTCGCGTTCGCAAGGGCGGAGTATTCTTTCGGAAACGGCGGTGTAAGACCTGTACTAAACGGCGAAGGGATTACCGTGATAGAACGCGGGAGACACCCGCTTATACCTAAAGAATCGGTAGTACCCGTCTCCGTCGATCTCGGGAAAAATTACAATTTCCTGCTGATAACCGGACCTAACACGGGCGGAAAGACCGTCACTCTGAAACTTACGGGGTTGTTCGCGCTTTTCGCGGCGTCGGGACTTTTCGTTCCGGCAAGCAGGGCAGAAATATCGGTTTTTTCGGGCGTTTATACGGATATAGGAGACGAACAGAGTATTGAACAGAGTTTATCGACCTTTTCGTCGCACGTAAAAAATATCATTGATATTTTGGATCAGGCGGACGACAGAAGTCTCGTTTTGATTGACGAAATAGGCGCCGGGACCGATCCCGAAGAAGGCAGCGCGCTTGCGTTGTCGCTTATAAGGAAATTTCTGTC
>JAFZXG010000084.1 GCA_017616925.1 Clostridia bacterium
CAAAGACCTTTTGGAGAGTACTTCGTTGTCTATCGCGGGCGTGTCAAGTTACGTCGTGTTTGACGATTCAAACTATTTTTCCGCGCTTTTTAAGAAACATTTCGGGTTGTCGCCCAAAGAATACCGCAGACGTCACGGTACGCTTGTTTGAGCGTTCTTTATAATTACGGCTTGAAAACAAAGAAACACGGCTTGAAATTCAAGGAAAACCCTTTTTCGCCTTGGTATAATCGAATCAGAAAAATATCAAGGAGAAAAAATTATGCCTGTTTACGAATCAATTAAGCACGCGGACAATAAGATCAAGATTTCCGAAAGCAATAAAAATTCGGTAATCTTCGGTTGGGACAAAGTTCTTGCGTTTTTAGCGGACAAGGTTAAGTCGGGTGCGAACACCGTCGCCATAGACGGTTGGTACGGTATAAACTTTGAAAAGATCGCCGTCGCGCTCAAAGGAAAGATCGGCGGGAAAGTAACTCTTCTTCCCGCGACCGACCTTTTCGTTTCAAGGGAAAAGATAGTCGAATATAACGCCGAGTACGTTACGGAAGATCCCGGTTTCGGTAAGGTCAACACCAAGGGTGTTCTTGAAGACATACTCGACGCAAAAAAGGTCGAAGAATTCAAAAAAGCACTTAAATCGGGCGATAAAGTAATCGTTTACGGCGTTGCGGCAAGTATAAAAGCATTTGAAAAACTTTTAGACGTTAAGTGCTACGTCGATAACACCCACCAAAAAGTCCAGTGGGATATGTGGACGGGTAAACTCGAATCCTTCGGCAGCACCAAACCCACGAAGAACTATAACTGGAAGGAATATCATTATTCCGACTACTATATGTTAAAGCGCCAGAAAGACTACATGTACGGCGCGATGGATTATTATATCGAAAACTATTTCGAAGACGATCTCGTTCTGGTTCCGAAGAAAGCGTACGATGAGATAATGAAAACACTCGTTAAGTATCCTATACACGAAGTCAAAATATTCAGTCCGGGACCTTGGGGTGCGTACCGCTACGAGCAAATGGATTACGGTGTGGAAGGATTATCGAACAACGCTTGGAACAAGATAGCGGGACCTGAACTCCGTATCCTTATAGACTTCGGCGGAGAAAGAAGTATATCGATGCCTATGCTTAACGCAATGCAGTACGGCAAAGAACTCGTCGGCGAACTTATCGACAAGAAGTACCCCGGATTGTTCCCGCTCGATATCTGGCTTGACGACGGCTGGCATCCGACAAAACAGCCTGCGGAAAGGATCTCTATGCCTATGCATATCCACCCGTCGAGTAAGTACGTCGCCGATCACTTCAACGAACCGCTGGGAAGATACGAGACCTATTACATAGCCGAAGCTTACGAAGGCGCGAATACCTGGATGGGCTTTAAGGACGACGCGGATATAGAAGAGTGGGAAAGGCTTTGCGAAGACTCGCAGAACATTAAGCCCATAGAAAACTGGAAGGACTTTATAGCGAACTGGAAGAGTAAAGAAGGCGACCTGTATCTCATCCCGCCGGGAACGATGCATGGCCACGGCGGCAACCAGATGGTCTTGGAGATGGATACCAACCCGAGTATAAACGGCACGGAATATTCCTTCTTCGAGTATGACTTTGCGAGACCTTCGTGGGACGACGAGAAGAAGTCAATGACGGGTAAGCCCTTAAAGATGCACTTGGAACACGGCAGGAACATGGAAAAGACCCGTCGCGAATCGTGGGTAAAAGATTATTTGTTATCTACGCCCGAAGTCGTGAAATGGACGCCAGAATATTATATCGACAGGTATAAGAGTTATTCGGTGATGCCGTATCACGTCGAAAGGATACATTTCGAGAAGAAAGGGGAATATTCTACCGAAGGTAAGTTTATGCATATGGTAACCTTGACCGTCGGTACGAAAGTAACGCTTGTATCGAAGGCGAACCCCGAATTTAAAGCGGAATGCGATAAATTCCAGACGTTAGTGGTTCCGGCAAGTTTCGGCGATTACGAGATAATAAACGAAGAAGGCGGCAGGGCGACCTGCGTTATCGAACGCTGGAAACAAGGCTAAACTATAAAACGTAAATAAAGGGACTGTTAAACTTAATTGCGCGCAGTCCCTTATTTATAATAATAAAAAAAAAGGAGAAACACTATGAATATTCTTGCAATCGGCGCGCATCCCGACGACGTGGAAGAATCCTGCGGCGGTACGCTTGCAAAGTACGTTAAAATGGGACATAAAGTCTTTACCGCTACGGCGACGAACGGCAATATAGGTTCGGCGACTCTTCCTATGGACGAAATAGCGAAAATACGTAAGGAAGAGGCGAAACGCGCCGCGGCGCACATAGGCGCGGAATATATCTGCCTCGATTACGACGACGAAATGTTTTTCGAGGATAAATCTGCGAGAGTGAAGTTTATAGATCTCGTGCGTTATTGCAAAGCGGACGTTATTTTAACGCACAGTCCCGAAGATTATAATCCCGACCACGAACTAACGAGCAAGATAATCAACGATATAGCGGTAATGATACCTATTGCGAAAATAAAGACGAAGAGTAAACCTTACGACAAGATACCCGTTATCGCGTATTTCGAACCCGTTCACGGTCTTGGATTCGTTCCGACCGAATACGTCGATATAACCGACACGATCGAGATAAAGAAAGCCATGTGTGCCGAACATAAAAGTCAGGTCGCTTGGATGTCCGCGAACTATAAGGACGCTTTGGGCGACGGCAAGAACGTCTTTGACGAAGTGGATATTATAGGCAGATACCGCGGTATGCAGTGCGGGGTAAAATATGCCGAAGGTTTCCGTATGGCTAACGACGCTTACCGCGTTGTTCCGAGAAGGGTTTTGCCGTAAAATATGGAGAGTAAAAAATGAAGATAGCCACAACGACGGGTGATTTTAACAGGTTTTGTGAAACCGATATAGAAAAAATAACAGAATTGCACCGCGCGGGGTTTAAGTGTATAGATTTGAATATGTATACTTTTACGCCCGATTGCGCGTATATGCAAGATGGTTGGCGGAACGAAGTCGAAAAACTTAAAACGAAAGCGGATAAACTTGGGTTAGAATTCGTTCAGGCGCATTCGCAGGGCGGTAATTCGCTTTCCGACGATAAAGCGCACGTGGAATTTTTAGTCGCGGCGACTTTGCGTTCTATCGAAATTTGCAAAATGCTCGGCATAAAAAACACGGTCGTACACGCAGGGTTTAAGAAAGGTATTACCAAAGAAGAGTGGTTCAAGGCAAATAAAGCGTTTTACGAAAGACTTTTGCCTACTGCCGAAAAGTGCGGCGTAAACGTGTTGTGCGAAAATTCGACGAGAGCGAATATGGGCGATATGTACTATATAAATTCGGGCAAAGATATGCGCGAATTTATAGAGTATGTCGGACACCCGAATTTTCACGGTTGTTGGGATACGGGACACGCCAACTGCGAAGGCGCGCAGTACGACGAAATACTTGCGCTCGGCGAGCATCTTTACGCGATACACTTTAATGATAATCGTGGGATACAGGACGAGCATCTTGCGCCCTATCTCGGCACCATGAACAGCGACGAAGTTATGCACGCTTTAATAGACGTAGGGTTTAAGGGAGCGTTTACTTTGGAATGCGATTCTTCTTTAAGGGGCTATCATTATTGGCTTGGTAACCGTAGAAGTTACGAACAGGATAAAAGGCTTGCCGAACCGCAACTCTTTATGCAGAGAAAGATAGAAGAAATGATGTGTCTTACAGCCGAATATATATTAAAACAATACGAGTTGTTTGAAGATTAAAAATTGTGAAATGGATAAGGCTATTAAATTAAATTCCCTAATAAAAACTCACCCCGTTCACGGCGAGTGTCTGTATCTGGATAACGGGATAATAGAAATAGGCGTACCGCTTTCGTTCGGTATAAGGATAGCGCATTTTTCGTTCGTCGGCGAAGAGAACGTGTTTTTCGCTCAGCCGAAGGATATGAAAGAGTTTACCACGGAGAACGGGTGGAGACTTCGCGGCGGACACAGGCTTTGGCTTGCGCCCGAAAGCGAAGAAGATTATTACGCCGACAACAAACCGATAGAATATGAAATAAGGGGCGAAACCGTCCGCTTAACGCAAGCGGTCGATCCGTTGCTTAAAGTCGTAAAGAGTATGGATATTTCTCTTGCGGATAACAAGGTCAAGATCACTCACCGCATATTGAATACGGGTAAAATAAGGAAAATTGCGCTGTGGAGTCTTTCGGTTATGAAAGGCGGCGGCGTTACGACGATACCTTTACCCGAACGGACGGGCGGTTTCGATCCGTTAGTGCGTATATCCGCGTGGGATTACACCGATTTGGGAGACGAAAGACTGAAATTCGGCAAAAACGAGATAAAGATCTTTCAAAGGAAAGGCGAAAGGAAATTAAAGATAGGCGTAGGGCACCCCGCGGGTGCGATAACCTATGAAAACGGCGATACGATTTTCAAAAAGTATATTCCGCTTTATCCCGAAAAGAAATATGCCGACGGTGGCGTGTCGTTTGAAACTTACGTGTCGGATTATATGACCGAGATAGAAGGATTGTCGCCGCTTAAAACCGTATTACCGAATAAGACCGCGACATATACGGAAACATGGGAATTGTGCCGTAAGAAATAAGGAGAGTTAAAAATGGAAATAAAAATAGCGGCGGTAGGACTTGCCCACCCGTTTGAAGTGGGATTCGATAACGCCGAAAATTTGCTTTGTACCACGGTGAAAACTCTTAACGGACAAGGCGTAAACTGTTTTAGTTCGGGCGTTATAATGCACGATCTTTCGACCGTGGAAAAGGCGGCGGACATATTGCGCAAAGCCGACTTCGACGTTTTGCTTATATGTATCGCGACCTGGAGCGAAGATCATCACCTTTTGGATCTTTTGTCGTATATAGATAAGCCCGTAATATTAAGG
>JAFZXG010000085.1 GCA_017616925.1 Clostridia bacterium
CGGGGGCGGAATACCTATCTGTCCCGTGGCGGATCCCACCGATCACCTTTTGGATTTCGTGGCGGTGCGGGAAATAAAAGGACTTAAAATAGTCGGCGCGTTCCTGAAACTGAAGGCAGGGAAAATACTTTCTCTAAAGCAGTCTTTCCACGACCGCGCGAAAAGCATAAAGATAGAAACCGACCTGCCCTGTACGGTCAACGTGGACGGGGAACTTTACGACGGTATCCCTTTTAACGTAAAGGTCGTATCGGACGAACTCAAAATGTATAGATAAAAACATATCGGCGTCGCCGCTGCGACGCCGATACTTTTCTATTTTTTCAGCAGGTTCCAAGTGATATCGTCGGACGAATAAGTTTCGAGATACCTTATTATCTCTTCCCTTTTACTGAAAAAAGAGAATAACTTTTCACACTCGGTATTCACGAACTTTTCTTCAACCATAATATCGAAAAACTCTCTGAGTTTATCGTAATACCCGTCGAGATTATAGACGATCACCGCTTTTTTGTGCCTACCGAGTTGTTTTAACGTAAGCGCTTCGAAGAACTCTTCGAGAGTTCCTATTCCTCCGGGCGCGATGATAAACGCGTCGCAGCCGTCTTCCATTATAAGTTTCCTTTCCGCCATCGTGTCCGTTCTCGTGATCTTATCCGCTTCGTAAAAGATCTTTTCAAATCCGTTTTCTTCAAAAAAGAAAGGTATTACGCCGTGGACTTTACCTCCGCCGTCCTTAAACCCTCTTGCCGCCGCGCCCATCACACCGCTCGAACCCGCGCCGAAAATAAGCGAATGCCCCGCCGTCGCAAGCGCTTTTGCAAGTTCGTAAGTTTCGTCGATATATATTTTTTTTATGCGGTCGCTTGCCGCACCGTAAATGCAAATAGTCATAGTTTCTCCCGTCTCTGTTATTTTACCCTAAAAACGCGGTTTTATCAACCTTTTTACGCACCTTAATATTTTCCCGTTGACTAATAAATTTATATGTGCTAAAATTGACTTAATTCAAGGAGATTTTATTATGAGTTACGAATCCGCTAAAAAAACTTATACTCTTTACGGCGTAGATACCGACGCCGTTATCGAAAAACTTTCCGCCGTTCCCGTTGCCCTTCATTGTTGGCAGGGAGACGACGTTACGGGTTTCGATCACGACGGGCCCTTGACGGGCGGCATACAGACGACGGGAAACTATTTGGGGAAAGCCCGCACGCCCGAAGAACTTATGTCGGATATGGAAAAAGTTATGTCCCTTTGCCCCGGTGCGAAGAAGATAAACGTTCACGCCTGCTACGCGATATTCGGAAAAGACGGGTTCGTGGACAGGGACAAAATAGAACCCCGCCACTTTAAGCCGTGGGTGGATTTTGCCAAGAAACACGGTTTGGGACTGGATTTTAACCCGACTTTCTTCTCCCACCCCAAAGTAAAGAACGGGCTTACCCTTTCTTCGCCCGACGAAGAGACGAGAAAGTTCTGGATCGAACACGGCAAGGCGTGTATAAGAATCTCGAACTACTTCGCCGAAGAAACGGGTATTCCCTGCGTTATGAATATATGGATCGGCGACGGTTACAAAGATATTCCGTCCGACCGTATGGGACCGAGACTCCGCTATAAAGACAGCATAGAAAAGATTTTGTCCGAACCTTACGACTTTAATAAGGTAAAACCCTGCGTGGAAAGCAAGTTGTTCGGCATAGGCGTCGAAAGTTACACCGTGGGCAGCGCGGAATTTACTTTAAGTTTTGCCGCGACGCACAAGGATAAATGCCTGCCGCTTATGGACAACGGACATTATCACCCGACCGAAGTCGTGTCCGACAAGATTCCCGCGCTTTTATGCTACTTCCCCGAGATCGCGCTCCACATCACCCGCCCCGTGCGCTGGGATTCGGATCACGCCGTACTTTTCGACGACGAGACCAAAGAAATGGCGAAAGAGATCGTCAGAAACGACGCGTTAGACAGAGTGTTTATGGCACTCGATTACTTCGACGCGAGTATAAACAGGATAGCGGCGTGGTGCGTTGGTTTCAGAAGTTGGCAAAAAGCGTTGCTTTACGCAATGCTCTCGCCTAACGCTAAACTTAAAGCGTTACAGGACGAAAACAAACTTTCCGAACTTATCGTAAGACAGGAAGAAGTCAAGACCTTACCGTTCGGCGAAGTGTGGAACGAGTATTGCAGGAAAAACGGCGCGCCCACGGATTCCGAACTCACGGCAAAAATAGAAGAATACGAAAAGACCGTTCTTATTAAGAGAGTATAATTCAAGGTAAAAATGAAAAGGATTGCGACCTTTTATAAGGTTTCGGAAACCGAATACTTAAAAGTAGGGAAAAAAGAAGATTACGAAAGCGTTTGTCTCCCTAAGCGCGCGACTTCGGGCAGCGCGGGGTACGATTTTTTCGCCCCGTTCTCCTTTACTCTCGCGCAGGGCGAAAGCGTAAAGATCCCGACCGCAGTCCGCTGCAGAATAGACGAAGGCTGGGTGCTTAAAATATACCCTCGTTCGTCTTTGGGCTTTAAGTACCGCTTAACTTTAGACAATACGGTGGGAATAATCGATTCCGACTATTACTTTGCCGAAAACGAAGGGCATATCTTTATCAAGATGACCAACTGCGGAAACGCGCCCCTATCGGTAGAAAAAGGCAAAGCCTTCGCGCAGGGCATATTCGTCGAGTACGGTATCACCACCGACGACGACTGCTTGGCTCTGCGAACGGGCGGTATGGGCAGTACCGATAAAAAATAGTAAAAACCGCTGGCAAATAAGTGGCAGCGGTTTTATTTTGTCTTTTTCTGTCTCACAGCCTTTTTGCGATAGCCTGTAAAAAATCTTTGCTGTTGAGTTTTTTGGGACTTACGCCGTCTTTTTTGAATAGCCCAACAAGGTCGCCCGTCATTTCCCCGTCTTCTATCGTGCTTACGGTCGCTTTTTCGAGTTTATCCGCAAATGCCGAAAGTTCGGGAAGATCGTCGAGTTCGCCGCGTTTTTTAAGCGCGCCCGTCCAAGCGAATATGGTCGCGACGGGATTCGTGGAAGTCTCTTCGCCCTTTAAGTATTTATAATAATGTCTCGTAACCGTGCCGTGCGCCGCTTCGTACTCGTAAACGCCGTCGGGCGAGACTAAAACGCTCGTCATCATGGCAAGGCTGCCGAACGCGGTCGCAAGCATATCGCTCATAACGTCCCCGTCGTAGTTCTTGGTCGCCCAGACGATACCGCCTTCCGACCTTATTATCCTTGCGACGACGTCGTCTATCAAGGTGTACATATATTCTATGCCCGCTTTTTCGAACTTTTCCTTATACTCGGTTTCGTAAATGCGGTTAAATATCGCCTTGAAGTTGCCGTCGTAAACTTTACTTATGGTGTCTTTCGTCGAAAACCAGAGCGGAAGTTTTACCGCCAAAGCGTAATTAAAGCACGAACGGGCGAAACTTTCGATACTCTTATCGGTGTTGTGCATGGCGCACACCACGCCGCCGTCCTTAAAATCAAAGACTTCTTTCGTTACCCGTTCGCCGTTTTCGTCGTAAAAAGTGAGTTCGGCTTTGCCTTTACCCGCCTTACCGTCCACGGCTTTATATATGTCGCCGTAAGCGTGCCTTGCGATAACTATCGGCTTTTTCCAAGTCGGAATATACGGCGCGATACCGTCCACGATTATAGGCGAACGGAACACTGTCCCGTCCAAGATCGCCCTTATCGTGCCGTTGGGACTCTTCCACATTTCCTTTAAGCCGTATTCTTCCACCCGTTGATAGTTGGGGGTGATCGTCGCGCATTTTACCGCGACGCCGTACTTTTTTGTGGCGAGTGCGGATTCTACGGTAACTTTATCGTCGGTTAAATCCCTGTTTTTTAAACCGAGATCGTAATACTCGGTTTTAAGTTCGACGTAAGGTTCGATCAGAATTTCTTTGATCCATTGCCAAAGTATTCGCGTCATTTCGTCCCCGTCCATTTCGACGAGCGGGGTTTTCATCTTTATCTTTTCCATAGTTTCTCCGTTTTTCAAAAGTTATTTTACCACAAGCGTTATTTTTTTACAAGCGTTTTGCCCCTTTGCTGCCGAACGAATCGAGCACCCCCGAATCGAAACTCTTTATTTCGGTCGATTCTTTGGAAAACTTTTGCTCCGCGCCCGTTATCATCTCGGTAAGCATTTCCGAAAACTCGGCGGCGTCCTTACAGAACAGGTAATAAGAAAGAGATCCCGGAACGGTGTTCACTTCGTTGACGAAAGGCTTGCCGTTTTTTATTATGTAGTCCACGCGGATCACTCCGAAAGCGTCCGTACCTAAATATATCCTTTCGGTCAGCCTTTTTATCTCGTCCGAAAGTTTTCCGTCGATTTTCGCGGGGAACTCTCTGCCGCCCGAAACGTATTTGTCGGCAAACGAAAGAAAATCTCCGCTGCTTATCGGCTTTTCGCACTCGGATACGAAAATTTCGCCGTCCTTACCCCTAAACGCCGCGCAGTTTATTTCGAGCGCGTTTTCGATAAAGGGTTCTATTAGCACCCGTCCGCAGTAAGCAAACGCGCGACCTATCGCGGATTCTGTCTCGTCCGCTTTTTCCGCCTTCTCTATGCCTATCGAAGATCCCGCGGTGCAGGGCTTAAAAATAAGGGGAAAACCCATTTTTTCGGCGATCCTAACCCCGTCGGCGACCGTTTCCGCGACCGCGCCTTTAATATAGGGAACGCCGAGTCCTTTCAGCACGGTTTTGGTAAACCCCTTGTCTATCATCGCCGAAGAACAGAAAAGCGACGGAGAGACGAACGGAACGGATAAGGTTTTTATAAGTCCCGCAAGAGTTCCGTCTTCCCCGTTTTCGCCGTGCATACAGTTTATTGCCGCGGCGAGCGGGAACAGGGGTTTTATTTTGTCCTTTTTCAGTTTGTAAAGTCTGTCGTCGCCCTGTAAGAACACTACGCGGGAAAGTTTCGCCATATCCTTATTCTTAAAAAAACTCACGTCGAAAAGCGAGTCGCCCGTATAGAAAACGCCGTCTTTATCGACGAAAACGGGTACGGGATCGTACTTTTCCTTGTTTAAAGAGTTCAGCGTAAGTACGCCCGTTATTACGGAAACGTCGTGCTCTAACGACTTGCCGCCGAAAAATACCGCGATTTTTTTCACAAAAAAACACCTCCGCATTATTTTTCCGCTTTGGTGTTTCCGAAATTCTTTAACTGTAATTGTCGGGCAGATCGTTTTCAAACAGTACGACGTCGCCTTCTTTTAGCATTTCGTTGAGCAGCGCGTTACCCTTATTAAGCGTCTTTGCGAAGATCACGTCTTCCCTGTTTGCGCCGCCGTCAAGCAGTCCTTTTATAAGCATTTCGGCGTTGTGTTTGCCGATCACTATGAACTTGTCGGCGTGAGATACGAGAGTTTTGCCGAACTCGTAGTTCGCGACGTTCTCTATTTTGCCGAGTTCTATTAACCCCGGCGTTAAAACTATCTTCCTGCCGCCGAACTGATCCAGCACCTTCATCGCCGCTTTTATTCCGTCTTCGTTGGAATTGTAACTGTCGTCGATTATGACTATTTTTTTATTGTTCGGTACGAGTTCGAGTCTGTGTCCTATAGAAGTGAGTCTCGCTATACCGTCCCTTATCTCTTCGGGCTTTAACCCCACTTTTTGCGCGACCGCCGCCGCAAGGCAGACGTTTGAAACGCTGTGTTCGCCGAGCAGCGTAGTCACGCATTTTACGGGTTCTTTGCCGTCGAAATTCAGAGTGAATTCCGTTCCCTTCGCGCTCGTTTTCACGTCGGTCGCGAACACTTCCGCGCCCGTCTCGCGATTTAAGCCCGCAAGGTGCTTTCTCCCGCCGAACCGTCCGTAGAGTTCCAAAGAGCCTTCGTTATCCGCCGAAAAGAACGCCTCGCCCTTTTCGGAAAGGCTTTCCATAAGTTCGTACTTGGTGTCCTTGGTGTTCTCTATGGTCTTGAAACTCTCTAAATGCTGATTGTTTACGCCCGTCAACACCGCGATCGACGGTTTTACTATATCGCAGAGTTCTTTTATGTCGCCCCTGTTTCTCGCGCCCATTTCGGCGATAAATATATCGTGCGTGCTGTCGAGTCTTTTCACCGAAAGCGCGATCCCCAAAGGCGTGTTATACGATTTTTGAGTGGCAAGCACGCGGTATTTTTGTGAAAGTATGGTTGAAAGGATCTCTTTTACGCTGGTCTTTCCGTAACTGCCCGTTATGCCTATCTTAACTACTTTACTCGCATCGAGTTTCGCCGTGGTTTTTTTTACGTAACGCTTGGTTATCCCCCGTTCAAACGGATAATTCAAGGCGTTTGCAATAAGCAGAACGTACGGCGTGAGAACGGGAAGTCCGCAGATAAGAGAATATCTCAACACTCCTACTATGCGGTCGCCTATCAGAAACGCCGCCCAGTCCAGAAGTACCAGAAATCCGAACGTGAGTGCGGCAAGCAATACGATAAAGGTTGCGGAAAGTCTTATAAGCCTTTGAGTTTTTTTAAGGGGAACTTTGGCGTTTATACTGCTTTCGGACTTAACGTAGAGTCCCGTGAACAGAAAATAGGACGCGAATCCTATGTAAGACGCCGCGAGGGGCAACATCACCATCGCGAAACACATATTCAGCACGCAGAAAAACAGAAATCCCAAAAGACAGAGTATCATCAGCCTTTTTAGATAAGGCGTATCGGGATTTGCGAGCCAGGTAAGATACCTGCCGCTTTTATACCCGCTCTGCTGCAGCGCGAGAAGACATTTTAAGGACGAGAAATACAAAAACAGCCCGTTTGCGACAGAGAAAACGAGATAGAAGATCGGATAATTCCCCGCGAACACTTCGCTGAAATTTTCGATAGCGGTAGGAAACATTTTACCCTAAAAAAACTCCCTTATTATTCTGCAAAACTCGCGGGGACGATCTACGAACGCAAAATGCCCCGCGCCTTTTATTATATAAAGTCTGCTGTTTTTTATCTTTTTGTTATACGCCCTGCCCATATAAACAGGCGTTTCCCCGTCCTTATCCCCGAAGATAAGTACGGTGGGCGTTTCTATTCTCCCCGCAATTAAATCAAGCCGTTCGTTCACGATCTTAACGAAACTCTCTCTCAAAACGGGCGAAAGGCTTTGATAATCCTTTGAATAAAACTTTTGCAGTTTTTCTCTTTTTACCACGCGTTTTAAGACTTTGAAAACCGCGCGCTTACACGCTTTTTTAAGCGAAAATCTCGGTTTTAGTCCCGCCGCCCCGACGAGCGCGATTTTAGAAAACGTCTCTTTATCCTCCGCGGCAAGTTTCACCGCTATTCTCGCGCCGAAAGAGTGAGCGATAACGAAGGGTTTTTTTATTCCGTTTTCTTCCATATACCCGCGGACTTCGTTTACGTAGTCCGAAAGAGAATACGGAAACTCCATACCCGCGTTTTCGCCAAAACCCTTCAGGTCGGGCGCATAGACTCTGTAATATCGATCTAAAAAGGGACGAATAATATTAAAACTTTCTTTGTTCGCAAGATACCCATGTAGTAAAAGCAGTTGCGGTTTTTCTTTCGTAGATATTTCGGGAACGAAAGTCTTTATTTCAGATCTCCTTTTTAAGCACGAACGCGTCTCCGTCCGCGTAATATTTTTTCCGCACGGAGATTTTTTCAAAGCCGAACGAAGTGTAAAGGTTTATCGCGGGAATATTGTCGGTCCTTACTTCGAGAAAGACGATCGTCCTGCCTTGTTCGCGGACGTCCTTTATCGCCGCGGTTAAAAGTTCCTTCGCGATCCCCTTCCCGCGAAGCGAAGGCGAAACGAACAGGTCTTCTATATCCGCGGTATCGACCGAAAGCGAATAAGAGATAAACGCAAAACCTTCGCCGTCTTTATACAGATACCCGAAGAATCTGCCGCCCTCAAAGGCGGAATCGATCATCTCTTTACTCCAGCAGTCCGGGAAATCTTTTCTCGCCGACGATAAGAGCGCGGAGTCCGTTTTTTCTATTCTTCTTATCACGGTCTACCTTCTTCCGCCTGACTCTTTCTTAAATACACGGGCGACAACGCGTCGTAATCGAAACTGATATCCCCCGCCTTTTCTTTTACCGCAAGTAAGAGCCCGTCTTTTACGGAAACGACTTCGGTATTAAGACCGTTTATTTTTTCTCCGCTTAAAAACCTATACTCGCCCGAAAGCGACGTAAGTTCGTTTTTTTCGGTAAAGCGGGGGGAAAAAGAGATCTTTCCGTCCGTGTATCCGCACGCGTAAAATCCGCCGTGCCCCGCGTTTATTACGGCCATAACTTTTCCTTTCTCATCATTATATGCTATGGTGTCGAAAGAAGTTATGGAAAGGAAAGGTTTTTTTTCGGCGAAAATAAGCGCCTTCACGGTCGATATACCTATTCTTATTCCCGTGAACGATCCCGCGCCCACGACTACCGCCAAAAAATCGAGATCTTTTATTTTTAATCCCGATTCCGTTAAAAGTTCTTCTACCGTCGGCATAAGGTTTTCGGAGTGTCTGACCTTATCGTCTTCTATATAGCGGACGAACTCTTTATCGTCTTTTATTGCCGCGACCGTGAGATGTTTTCCGCAGGTATCTATCGCAAGGCACTTCATAGGATTATTTTTCTCTCCGTTCCGTTCATCTTCTCTATTATAACCCTTTTCGCGTTTTCGGGCAATATGCCTTTTACGTTTTCTCCCCACTCGACGAGACAAAGATTATCCCCGCCGAAATAGTCGGCAAGCCCCAAAATCTCCGCGTCTTCTTCCGAAGACAGCCTGTAAAAGTCGAAATGGTATATAAAATCGCCGTACACGTTTAAATAAGCGTACGTGGGACTTGTAACTCCGCTTATACCGAAATGCTTACAGACGCCCTTTATAAATTCGGTTTTCCCCGCACCCAGATCGCCCGAAAGAAGTACCGTGTCCCCTTTTTTTAAGGTCTCGGCGTATTCTTCGGCGATACGCAAGGTGTCGGCAGTGTTTTCAGATATATATTCCATAGGTTTATTTTAACTCTTTTTTCCGATAAAGTAAATCATTTCTTTAAAAGGTTAGACAGTCGCTTGTATAAAAGTATTGTAAGTACGGAGACCGCCGCCGATTTTATTAAGTTGAAGAAGAGTATAAAATACCATAGTTTATAAAAGTACTCTTTCGCCGCGTCGCCCATATAAAGCGGAAAGTTTATGAATCTGTTTGTCAAAAGCGCCACCATCGCTTGAGCGAGCATACCTAAAAGAAGAGTTATCACCACCGTTTTCAAACCCTTTCTGTATTTATAGACGATAGTGGGTATCAGAATAAAACCTAAAGTTACGAGAAAGTTCGCGAGTTCGCCTATTCCGCCCGTGGAACTCTTCGTAAAAACGCAGACGAGTTCCTTTACCGCCGACGCCGAGATCCCGAACACGGGACCGAAAAGAAAGCCCGCGAGTAGAATAAAGGTCATCGAAAAGTCGAGTTTTAAAAATGGCGCGGCGGGAAATACGGGAAATTCCAGAAAAGATACCGCGTAAGCGAGCGCGGAAAGCATTGCCGTACCGACTATTCTTTTCGTCGCCGAAATTTTTTGCATAAAAAAACCCTCCTTGAAAACAAAAAGGGCGGAAAGCATATTCTTTTCCCATCCGGACTATACCGTCGGTTTCGGAATTTCACCGAATCGTGCCGTAAGGCTTGCAGACTTTACTGCCGGTGGAGAATCGCACTCCGCCCCAAAGAATATTTATTTTTTTCTTTATTCTATCACCGTGGATTTACTTTGTAAAGCGATTTGCCCGCGGTTTTATCAAAATAAAACATTACACGACAAACCTTATCATAAAACGTACTTCGCTTTGCGTTAATATCGGGTTATGAATGCTCCCGTAATACCGTTTTACGCGGGATTTTTATCCGTGGTCGCGCTGTTTTTATCGTCTTTAGTACTCGGCGTGTTTATACGCGCCGTATATCTCGCTTTTAAAAGAAGCGTACCCTTACCCAAAAAGGCGCGAAGGAAAAGAAAAGCGAAAACGCCGTCGGCGGTACACAGTATCGAGATAGATCCCGAACAGATAGACAGGATCTACGTCAAAAAGGTGTCTTAAAACTTCTTTACGTTGGTTCCGTCGTCCCACAGCGCTTCCAAGTGATAAAACAGTCTGGTCTGGTCGTTGAAAACGTGAAGGATCACGTCGCCGAAATCAAGAACCGCCCAGCGACCTTCCCTCACGCCTTCTTTGCGCTTGGCGAACACTTCTTCCTTTTCGGTCATCTCGGTAACGTGATTTATAAGCGCTTTGGTATGCGTTACGCTGTTGCCGCTCGCGATTATAAAGTAATCGGCAAGCGCGGTCTTTTCCTTTACGTTGATCAAACACACGTCCCCCGCCTTGTGATCGGATAAAAGTTTGCAGATCTTCGTCGCTAATTTTTCGGAATTCATTTTTTCTCTCCTTTTACGTAAAACTTAAATGCGTTGAGCGTTTCTTCGTATATGAGTTGCCCCTTTTTTATAAGATGTTCGGTCTCTTCTTTTAAACAAAGTCTGAATCCGTTCTCGAAATCTTCTTCCACGGCGGCGCGAAGCCTATCTACTCCGTCGTAAACCCTGTTTCTTTCTATCATATCCGCTATAAACACCACTCTCTCTATATCGGTCATGTCCGCGCGTCCCGAAGTGTGATACTTTATAGCGTCGATAATTTCCTTATCTTTTATTCCCAACACGTTTTCGGCGACGAAAGCCCCTAAAAACGCGTGTTCGACGGGTTCGGGAACGCCTTCCGGCAGAACGAAGCCCTTAAAATCTTCCTTATTTAAGTATTTCGCGCAGTCATGAAGCGTCGCTGCGATACGCGCTTTTTCTACCGAAACTCCAAGCCGTTTTGCAAGTTTTACGGCGGAAATCACCACTCCCGCGGTATGAATTCTGCGCTTTTCGGGAAGGTTTGACTTTATAAAGTCCGAATATTCGTCCGTATAGAGTTTTTCTTTTTCGATATACTCTGCAACCTTTTCGGGAACCAAGCCGAAAACAGAAAGCCCGAGTGCGACTTTCGTCCTTATCTCCGTTGACGACACGTCGCCGCCGTTAAAATCTATAGTAATAAAGTCTTTTTTAAAGGTTTTGTAAAAATCTTCTTTTATATCGGTCGAATAAGTTTCGCCCTGTCTTTTAGCGGCAACCAAAGTCGCGGCGGCGAGTATCCTTTCGGGGTTTTTCCACGTCTTAAAACTTCCGAGCATATCTCCGCCGACTATAAAGTAAAGTTCGGCGGTAGGATAAAGCGACTTAAAATGTTCCGCGGTGATATAAGAATAACTCTTCCCGCCGTTTTCAAGTTCAAAGTCCGAAACTTCGGCTTTCTTTACGCCCTTTAAGGCAAGCGAAAGCATTTTTCCCCTGTCTTCCGCGGAAGCGTAAACTCCTTCCTTGTGCGGCGGGGAAAAAGTCGGCGTAACGAAAAGCCTATCGAGCGAGAGTTCTTTTACGGCGGAGCGTATCAAATTTATGTGTTCGGTATGAACGGGATCGAACGTTCCCCCGAAAACGCCTATTCTTTCCATATTTTTATTATCGCACATTTGACGGGTAAAATCAATTTTTTAGTCTAAAAATCTTTTTCGCGGGGAATAATATGCGGTATGAGAAACCGTTTTTCCGTCGTAGCCGACACGGTGTTCGTACTTTTCGCGGGCTTTTTCGTGTTTTTGTGGCTGTTTTATTATCTTTTACCATACCCGTTTTCGCTGTTGCTGTCGATTGTCGTTTCGGCGCTGATTGCGGTATTCTTTCTGGCTATCGTAAGAAAAAAGAACGAAAAGACGGCGATCGAGAAAGCCGACTTAAAAAAGTACGAAAGCGTGATGCTCGACCTTGCCGTCGCGAACAAGACCGAAAAACTGAAGTTTTTCTGTTCGCTGTATAAAAAAATTTACGAAAACGTCAAAGTCTTAAAGGGGGCGGTGTTTATCGCGGACAAAAACCTTGCGGTATTCCCCGAATTTTCGCTGTCCCCCGTGGGAAAAGAGACGATAGTAAAAGCGGTCGGAAGATTCCCCGCGGGCGCGGAGATCCTTGCCGAAAACTTCACCGACGAAGAACAGCGGTTTTCCAGAAAATTCGGCGGTGCGGTGAAACTTACCGTCGGCACGGAAGCGTTCGCGCTGATGAAAAAACACGATCTCTTCCCCGAACGAAAGGTGACGATCCCCGAAACCCGAAAAAAATCCTTTAAGTTGTCCTTTTCGTTCGAAAAAAAGAAAGCCGTGAGTTTTCTGCTCTTCGGCTCCCTGTTTGTACTTTTTTCATTTATCGCGCCCGTTAAAGTATATTACGTTATAAGCGGTCTTGCGCTTTTGGGACTTGCGGTTTTTATAAGACTGTTCGGAAAACGAACGGCTTAAAGTACGATATGTTCGATATCGTTCCTATAACTTCTCTTATATAAGACCGCCTTTCTTCCCGTAACGCAAACGACTTCCGCGTTTATCGCGTTTGCGATAATCTCCGCCGCTTCCTTTGGGCTGTATCCCGAATTTTCAAGCACGGTGACCTTTATAAGTTCCCGCTTTTCTATGACGAGCGTAAGCCCGTCGGTAAAGGCTTCCGTTAGTCCTTGCTTCCCGAACTGCGCCACGGGTTCTATTTTCTGCGCAAGCGAACGAAGAAAAGCCCTTTGCTTACTCGTAAACATTATTTGTCTATCTCCTTATAAAACACCTTGATCCACTCGTCCGCGATAAGCGTCGCTCCCGCGATATTCGGATGTACGCCGTCCGAAAGATAGGGCGTGGTGTCCGCGTACTTTTTTGCGCACTCGTCGAACTTTTCCTGTAACGGCACGAAACATAGTCCGTACTTTACGGCGAGTTTTTTCACGACTTTCGCGTAGTCTTTGACTTTTAAGAACTCGTCGTACTTTTCTTCGGTCGCCGTACCTTTCAAGACGAAAGGTTCCAAAAGCATTATCTTTATATCGGGAAGAACTTTAAGGGTATCTTCGATCAACATAGAATAAACCTTTTCGTATCTCACTATGTCGACGCCGTTATTCCCGAAAGCAAGTTCGTGCCATATATCGTTTATTCCTATCAGGATACTCAATACGTCGGGTTTAAGGTTCCATACGTCCGCCTTTATCCTTGCGTAAAGATCCACGATCCTGTTCCCGCTTATTCCGCGGTTTATAACGTCGTAACCGAACGGATCTTTTTTAGAAAGTTCGCTTGCTATAACGAAGGGATACCCCGCACCGAGAGAATTCGCGTACGAACTGTCAAGATTTCTGTCTCTTCCCATATCGGTGATCGAATCGCCGTAAAGCAGTATTTTCTTTTTCATTTTTGTTTCTCCATTTACTTTTTTTAATCTAATAGTTCAAACTGTTCGCCGCCGATAATGATCGTAGATTTCTCGGTCGCGCCCATTTCTTTTAATTCTTTTATTATACCCCTGTCTTTCAATACTTTATGAAGGTACGCAAGCGACTGCATATCGGTCATAACGACGTTTCTCTTTAACACTTCGACGAGAGTTCCTATTATAACGAAAGTCTCGCCTTCCTTTAATATCTCGTATTCGAGTTTTTCGGGCTTTTTATAAGAAAACTCTTCGTATTCGAGAGGTTTTAAGGGCGGCAGTTTAGACAGGGTATCGAATATCGCCTTTTTTAGTTCGTCGAGATTTTTCCCCGTTATTGCGGAAATTTCCACGATTCTATGCTTTCTGCCGAGTTTCTCCCTGATCTTCTTTACGTTTTCTTCCGCGCCGAAAACGTCTGTCTTATTAAGCGCGACGACCTGCTTTAACGACGATACTTCTTTTCCGTACTTTTTTAGTTCTGCGTTTATTTTAAGGTAGTCGTCGTAAGGATCTCTGCCTTCCGTTCCCGAAACGTCGATAACGTGGACGAGCATACGCGTTCTCTCTATGTGGCGTAAAAACTCCACGCCGAGTCCCGCACCTTCCGCCGCCCCTTCGATAAGTCCCGGGATATCGGCGATTATAAATTGATTATCGTAGTATTCGCAAACGCCTAAATTCGGCGAAAGCGTGGTAAAGTGATAGTTCGCGATCTTGGGCTTAGCGTTGGTAAGTTTCCCGAGTATCGTGGACTTGCCCACGTTCGGAAATCCCACGAATCCCACGTCCGCTATGGTTTTGAGTTCTAATAAGACCTGCTTGGATTCGGTCTTTTCGCCCGTCTGTGAAAAGTGGGGAGCGTGCCTTCTCGCGTTTTTGAATCTTGCGTTTCCCTTTCCCCCTTCGCCGCCGATAAGCACGGTCTTTTCCATACCGTCGTAGAACATATCGGCGATAACCGAACCCGTCTCCTTGTCTTTTATTATCGTACCGAGCGGCACTTTAAGAATAAGGTCCCGCCCCGATTTCCCGAAACACTCCTTGGGTTCGCCGTTCGCGCCGTTCTCCGCGACGAATTTGGTTTTATAGTAATATTCCGCAAGCGACGACAGGTGTTTGTCCGCTTTGAACACGACGTCGCCGCCCTTTCCGCCGTCTCCGCCGTCGGGGCCGCCGCCGACTTTCCCCTTGTAGTGAATAAACGAAGTGATGCCCGATCCGCCGTCGCCCGCTTTTATCGTTATTTTCGCTCTGTCTATAAACATTATTTTACCTTTATATTCTTTTCGCAGTATTTTTCCACGGGACAGTTCGCGCAGTCCGGTCTTCCCGCCTTGCAATAACTTCTGCCGAGATAGATAAGATAGTGGTGCGCTTTCGACCAGTTCTCTTCGTCTATTATTTTCATAAGCGCGAGTTCTGTTTTATACGGATCGTTCGCCGCCGCGAGTCCTATTCTGTTACTCACCCTGAAAACGTGTGTGTCTACCGCGATGGCGTTGCCGCCGAAAGCCACGGCGTACACGACGTTCCCCGTCTTCCTGCCGACGCCCGCAAGCGTCGTAAGTTCTTCTCTTTTATTCGGTACTTCGCCGTTATAACGCTTTATTATATCTTCGGATGCGGAAAGGATGTGTTCCGCCTTGGTTTTATAAAACCCGCAGGAAAATATCTTTTCGGAAAGTTCTTCTCTCGAAAGAGTCAGCATCTTTTCGGGCGTGTTATATTCCTTGAAAAGTTCCGCCGTCACCTTATTTACGCGCGCGTCCGTACACTGCGCGGAAAGTATCACCGCCACCAAGAGTTCGTACGGCGAGTTAAATTTAAGCGCGGGCTTATCGGTAAACACCTTTCCTAATTCCGCGATGATCGCTTCAGCCTTTTCCCTTTCCATGATCGTCATTATCTTAACACAAAAAAACGCTTGCGCGCAAGCGTTTTTCGGTTCAAATTCTCCTTATCTCTCTTCC
>JAFZXG010000086.1 GCA_017616925.1 Clostridia bacterium
GACGACTTTTATTCGGAATCGAATAAGTACGTTTTCGGCGCGATGGAAAAATTAGTCAAAGCGAATAAAGTAGTCGATCTCGTAACGCTTACCGACGAACTCGAAAAGGAAGGAAACCTTGAAAACGCGGGCGGTATAACCTATCTTACCGATTTAACCGACGTTATGCCGTCAACCGCGAATTACAGGGAATATCTTGAAATCGTTTCACGCGACAGTCTGTTGCGAAAACTCATAAAAGGCTCTTCGGAAATTATTTCCGATTGCAGGGCGAGCAAAGATAAATCGGCAAGTCTTTCTTTTGCCGAAAAAAAGATCTTCGACATTTCGGGTTCGGTCGAAACGAGTAAACTCGTCCGCATAGACAAAATTATTCCCGACGTGCTTATGAAAATAGACCTTGCAAGTACGGATAAGTCGGCTACGCGCGGTATAAGAACGAAATACAAGGGGTTAGACAATCTGACCGACGGACTGCATAAAAGCGACCTTATAATACTTGCCGCCCGCCCTTCGGTAGGTAAAACTTCGCTCGCGATGAACATTGTCGGAAACGTCGCTATGCAAGGGTATTCGTGCGCCGTGTTCTCGCTCGAAATGAGTAAGGAGCAGATAGTGCAAAGGCTGTTATGCTCGGTCGCGGGCGTAAGCCTTTCGAAAGCGTCGCGCGGGGAGATGAACCAGCAGGAGTGGACGAAGTTTATGCGCGCCAACGAAATTCTCGGTAAAGCCAAAATTTATATAGACGATTCGGCGATGATAACCCCGCAGGAAGTTTTATCTCAATGCAGAAGGCTTAAAGCAAAGCAAGGGCTTGACCTTGTTATGATAGACTATATTCAACTTATGAGTCTCGGAAAAACTACGAAAGACGATTCGCGCCAAAGGGAAATAAGCGAAATTTCGAGAAACCTTAAAATTCTCGCAAAGGAAATAAACGTTCCCGTCATCGCGCTTTCGCAACTTTCCCGCGCGGTGGAAACGCGTAAAGGTCGGCCGCAACTTTCCGATTTAAGAGAGTCGGGCGCGATAGAGCAGGACGCGGATATAGTTATGTTTATTCACCGCCCCGATAAGGGCGCTGATCCCAAGGAGATAGATTCGGGCAATATCAAAAAGAACGTGGCGCAACTTCTTATCGAAAAGCACAGAAACGGCGCGACGGGTATGGTAGAACTCTATTTCGACGGAGAACTGACGAAATTCCTTAATATAGACGCCGAGACGGGCGAAGTCGAAGGAAAACCCGAAGGCGGAGATTTTGCGGCAATCCCCGTAAATAAAGACAATAAAGAAAAAACGGATTATAATGCCGAGCCGAGCGGCGCGGAAAACGGTGATAACGCGGATTCCGAGATATTCTGATATGTTAACCGAAATAAGAAAAATAAACGACGAGTCGGTAGCGCTTGCAAAAAGCATTTTGCTTTCGGGCGGGCTTGTCGCCATACCCACCGAAACGGTTTACGGGCTTGCGGCGGTTGGAACGAATCCCGAAGCGGTGAAAAAAATATTCGAAGTTAAAGGAAGACCGACAGATAATCCGCTTATCGCGCACGTGCACGAAAATTACGATATAGAAAAACTCGTCGAAATCGAGCGCGATTACGTATATGAACTTAAAAAGCGCTTTACCCCCGGCCCGCTTACTATGGTAATGAAAAGCCGCGGCGTAGTGTGCAGGGATGCGGTGTGCGGCGGCGATACGCTTGCGGTGCGGATACCTTCTCACGAAGGTTGCAGAAAACTTTTAAGGGCGGTTGATGTGCCGCTCGTCGCGCCGAGCGCGAACATAAGCAAGCATACGAGCCCCGTAAGAGCCGAGCACGTATATAACGATTTAAACGGTAAAATTCCGCTTATATTAGACGGCGGAAAGTGCCGCGGCGGTATAGAAAGCACGGTTATCGACGCGACAGGCGAATTTCCGAGAATACTTCGCGCGGGGCTTATCACAAAGGAAATGATAGAAAGCGTTGCGGGAAAGTGCGAGATAGCCGAACACAGAGCAGGCGATAAAGTCAAATCACCCGGCGTAAAATACAGCCACTACCGCCCCAAATGCGACACCGCGCTTTTTTCGGAAGACGAAACCGATAAGGCACTTTCTTTGTATAAAGAGAAAATAGCCGAAGGCAAAACGCCTTATATCATGTGCGCGGACGGCGTTGCGGAAAAATTCAAGGGGCTTAACCTGTTGCCGCTCGGAAACACCGAAACGGAAATTGCGGCAAGCCTTTATGATAAATTACTCGAAGGGGAGAAAAAAGCGGATATAATAATAGCCGTCGCTATGCCCGACGAAAAGGGAATAAATCTCGGCATAATGAACAGGCTTAATAAATCCTGCAAAAGACTGTGAAAAAAATACTTTTTATTTGCACGGGAAACACTTGCCGAAGCCCTATGGCGGAACTTATTCTTAAAGACAAACTGAAAAAGGCGGGAATAACGGACGTACGCGTTAAAAGCGCGGGGCTCATGGCGGAAAACGGCGAAAAAATGAGTAAAAATTCGGCAAGCGCGCTTAAAAGCGTCGGAATAAAACCGTACGCTTTCCGTTCGCGCCGTCTTACCGCGGACATTTTGAGAAAGACCGATATGGTTATATGTATGACCGAAGAACATAAAAAGCGGCTTTACGGAATAGATTACGCTTACACCGTAAACGAACTTACGGGTATAGGCAACGTCCCCGATCCTTACGGCGGCGACCTTGAATTATATATGAAAACCATGAAGGGTATAGACGCGGCTTGCGAAATAATACTTAAAAAAATAATGAAAGCGAAAGGAGTGTAAAATTATGACAATTGCAATAGGGTGCGATCAC
>JAFZXG010000007.1 GCA_017616925.1 Clostridia bacterium
CAGCAGTATGTATGTCAGCTTGGCGAAAAATGTAGCGATGAATAGTTTCATTTATATCTCCGTATCTGTCTCACTGTCCGAAAACTATATCATAGTAGTCGTAGTTCAGTATGTACTGTGCGTATTTGATCCTGTCCGCCACCACCCTGGAGACGGTATCCTGGTATCCGTCGGGGATCTCGGCGCCCTCCGCGGGATACATGACTCCGCTGTTGGCGTTGTAGCGGGCTTTCGCGGTGATCCAGCTGTAGTTGTTGAAGATCACCAGGCCTTCGGCGTCCGAGAGGATATCTCTTCCGGAGAACAGACGGGAATCGTATTCGACTCCGAACAGGTTGAGTACCGTGGGCATCACGTCGGGACCGTAGCAGTACTTGTCCACGGCAACGGGTTCCTCCATGTCGGAGCAGTAGATGAACAGCGTATTGTGATATCTCTCGAACACGGTGTCCAGTTCCTTTATAATGATTGCGCCCGCGCCGCATAAATATAACCCAGACGGCGTTGCGGTGTTTGCGGACTGCGCTATAAACATCGAACCCGACGCTAACCAGATTGCGGATATCGCGATTTCTTCTGCCGCGACCGCTAAAAATATCGCGGGTATAGAACCGCGCGTCGCGATGCTTTCTTTCTCGACGAAAGGCAGCGGCAACGACGATAAATACTTTAAGTCTGTTCCCAAGATGCAGGAAGCGACGCGTATCGCTAAAGAAAACGCGCCCGACCTTATCTTGGACGGCGAATTCCAGTTCGACGCGGCAACCGCGCCCGAAGTCGGCAAATTAAAAGCGCCCGACTCCAAAGTAGCGGGCAACGCGAACGTGTTTATTTTCCCGAATATCAACGCGGGCAATATCGGTTATAAGATTGCGCAGCGCTTTGGGGGATATATGGCGCTCGGTCCTATTTGTCAAGGCTTTGCAAAGCCTATTAACGACCTTTCCCGCGGGTGCAACGCGGACGACGTCGTGGCGGTGGTTGCGATAACCGCTCTTCAAGCCGAATAATCAGATAAAAATAAAAGGAATATATATTTATGAAAATTTTAGTTATTAACGCAGGCAGTTCTTCACTTAAATATCAACTTATCGATATGGAAAACGAGAGCGTCATATTAAAAGGTCTTTGCGAAAGGATAACCTTTTCTGGCAGTCAACTTTCCCAAAAGACCGCGGACGGCAGGGAAACACTTATAAAGCAAGATATGCCCACGCATAAAGAAGCGATGGAACTCGTGCTTAAAGCGATGCTGGACCCCGTAAACGGCGGCATCAAGAGCGTGGACGAAATAGGCGCTGTGGGACACAGAGTTCTTCACTCGGGCGAAGATTTCAAGCACTCGGTAGTAATTGACGACGAAGTCATTAAAATCTGCGAAAAGAACGCGGAACTTGGGCCCCTTCATATGCCCGGCAATATCGCGTGTATCAAAAGTTGCAGAGAAGTTATGAAAGGCGTGCCGATGGTTGCGGTTTTCGATACCACTTTCCACTCGACGATGCCCGCGAAAGCCTATATGTACGGAATACCTTACGAAGTTTACGAACAGTTTAAGATAAGAAAATACGGTTTCCACGGCACTTCGCATAAGTTCGTGAGCGAAGAAACGGCGAAACTTTTGGGCAATCCCGACGCGAAAATTATCGTCTGCCATCTCGGCAACGGTTCGTCCGTTTCCGCGGTAAAGGGCGGCAAGTGTCAAGATACTTCTATGGGCTTTACCCCTTTGGAAGGCTTAGTTATGGGTACTCGTAGTGGCGATATCGACCCCGCGGCGGTCGACTATTTACGCGTTAAGTTAGGGCTTAAACCCGAAGAAGTCGTTAATTACTTAAACAAAAAATGCGGTATGCTCGGCATCAGCGGATTTTCGAGCGATATGCGCGACTGCACCGAAGCGATGCTTAAAGGCGACGAGAGAGCAAAACTCGCTATCGAAATGGTGGCGTATAGGGTTAAAAAGTACGTCGGTAGTTATATCGCGGTTCTTGGCGGTGTGGACGCTATCGTGTTTACGGGCGGTATCGGCGAACACTCCTACCGCGTACGCCAGATGGTTATGGAAAACATGGAATACTGCGGCGCGAAATTCGACTTTAAAAAGAACGAAGAATATTCTTCGGGCGTAGGGTATATCAATGCGGACGACAGTAAAGTCAAAATTATAGTCCTTCCGACCAACGAAGAACTCTCTATCGCGCGCGAAACCAAAATTCTTACCGCGAAATAACGCATAAAACGGAATTTTTAATCAAAATCGTTGACAATAGGGCGTAAATAGTTTATACTTTTTAGGCTTGGTTAAAGCCAAAAGGGTTGGTAGACTATGATAATTGACCTTAATGCGATTAAGCGCGGCGGTAAAACCGAGGAAAGTTTTTTCTTCGAGTATGACGCCGATTTAGAAATCGCGCTTCCCGATACGGAACTTATGCCCCCCGTAAAAGTGCAAGGCACGGCGTATATAACGGGCAAAGATTCTGCGGAAGTCGAAGGCGAAGTCGTGTTTACCCTTAAAGGCGAGTGTACCCGTTGTTTAGCGGAAACGGAAAAGACCTTTTCGACGGACTTTAACGAAGTCTTCGGCGAAGACGGATATACGATAGCAAACGGCAAAATCGACCTAACGAAGATGGTCGACGATATAATAATAATGAACACGCCCGTCGCGTTTTTATGCAAGGACGATTGCAAAGGGCTTTGCCCCACGTGCGGCAAAAACCTAAACGG
>JAFZXG010000087.1 GCA_017616925.1 Clostridia bacterium
ACGCCCCGTCCCCGTTTTTGAAGGCTTTGGGATTCGTCTGATCGCAGGTCGCCCAGTTATCGATAAACGGCAAAAACGCGTTTATTTTCGCGATAGCCTTGTTAAAATCCTTTTCTTCGGAGATTATAAATCTGTGTAAATTGTTTTCTTCGAAATACTCGTGCGGAAGATCGGCAAGAAAACCGTCGATATTAGGATCTTTCGCTAACTCTTTGGCAAATTTACGAAGTAAAGGCGTTCTGACGCCGATTATTTTATTCCTGTCTATCGTCGGTATCAATTTCGCCTGAAAGTCGCCGAACTTCTCTTCGCCGCTTTTTAATAGCCGCTTTTTTATTTCTTCTTTATTCATATCTGCTTTTATATTGTATTATAAAACTCCGAATATGTCAAACGACTCGCTTTTGCGAGTCGTTTTATACTTCTTTTCTGCCTAACAAGTGATCTACGAAAACGCCGAAATAATCTGCAATTTTTATCAGCGTATCCATATCGTGTTCTCTGCTACCCGACTCACAAAACCAACGGTCCGGTTACAACCACGCTGTCGAATCCGCTTTCTGTCCTTGCTTTCAAAAAAACGGTCGATTTACGTCGTAATAATAACGGCCGCCGTGACGTATGCTTTCCGAAACCCGTAGCGGAAATTAAACCCTATATAAAAAATTACAGGATGTTCAGCAATTCTTCCATCGAATAGCCGGAAAGTCCTAACGTGTCGAGAGTACGCGCTTTTTCGGCCTTATAATCTCTGCCCATTATCGACGAGACTATCCTCAACATTGCACGGACGTTCGGTATCTCCAAACCTAATCTGTCCGCAAGGTCTACCCACAATACCAGACCGAAACCCGCGTCTTCGTTATAATAACGGTAATCGAGTTGCGTCTGCGCCTTTATTCCCTTAAATCCCGGTGCGGTGGCGTATCCAGTAAAATAGTTCTCTTCAGTCATATATCCCTGACGTATGCTTATATGAGGATCGTTTTCTATGGTAAGCCCCAACGCCTTGCCGATCGAAATACGCTCTTCGTCTATCGCTTTTAACAATCTTCCTACGCCCTGCGTAACGCCTTCTTCGTAAAAGAAAAAGTCGTTCGGTCCTTCTATACGTGCGGCGTTTAACGTGGTTATACAAGGGTGCAGCATGGGATTTGCGTTTTGCAGGCAAGTCTGGAAAATGTTCTTCGCTTTTTCCACGCACGGATGCACACGTTTTAATTTGTCGTACACTTCTCCGTTCTTTCCGCTCGGCAAGGTCGCAAGCAGAACTCCCCCGCCGAGTCTGTTGTATACCGCTATCTTTCCGTCCGCGACGATCCTTACGGCGTAAGGTAACGTTGACGTGTCCGAAACCACTATCGAATAATCGTCTACTTTAAGACCAAGCGCGTTCTTAAAGAGTATCGCTCCCATACACGAACTCGGACAGACTACGAATATCTGACCTTTTTCGGCGTACGGCGCGCAAACCTTTCCGAAAGGTTCGGTACTGTAAGCAGGTCCTACAGCAAAAACGAGTTCCGCGTCTTTTAAGCAAAGTTTTACGTCGTGTCCCGCGTATTTTACGGGCTGGAAACCTTCCATTTGCCCTTCGCTGTAAATACCGCCCGCCGCGGTTATCGCCTTTACCTGTTTGTCAAACTGCGGGAAATCGTACATATATACGTCGTGTCCCGCTCTCGACCACTCGAACGCCATCGCCAAGGCGCCGTTTCCGGATCCTAAAATTGCTACTTTCATAAATTCTTCTCCTTTTTTTGTTTTTATTTTTTATAGAAGTTATCCGATCTCGTTACCGTTGCCGGCGGCGCGAAATCGAGTTTTTCGTTCTTTATTCCCAAAATATCTTCCGGTCTTATCCAAGGTCTTGACTGTATCGCGCTCGTTTCTTCGTGAGTTAAGTACCCTTTATACGCCGTCAAACTTCTTCTGTAATATCCGTTTTTAACACAGGTCTTTTCGATACCATTATTTAGTATGCTTAAAATAAACGGCAACATTTCCGCCGCGTAGGCAACGGACGTGGAATTCGCCGCCGCGCTCGGAATATTCGAAACGCAATAATGCACTACGCCGTTTACTACGTATCTGGGATTGTCGTGATGCGTTTCGTGGCTGGATTCGATAGCGCCGGGATCGTCGTTTGAAATATCTACCAGAACCGATCCCTTTTCCATGGTTTTAAGCATCTCTTTATCAATAAGAAAATCCGTCCTTTCCTTCGGCCATAAAACACAATTCAGCACCATATCGGTTTTCGGTAAGATCTCTTTGATATTTTCCTTCGTGCAATACATCGTGCTTATCGTATTCTTATATTCAAACTGCAACTGCCTTAAAACACCCATATTTATGTCCATAACCGTACAGTTAGCGCCGAGTGCGTGCAGAACGGACAACGCCGCGCGCCCCACTCCGCCGCCGCCGAGAATCAAAACGTTCATACGCGGCGCACCCGCAAAACCGCCGACGAACTTCCCTTTGCCGCCGTTTATCGAAAGCATGGATTCAAGTCCGAACAGCGCGCCGAGTTTTCCCGCCGCCTCGTTGTTCGGAGAACCGAAACGGTGTGAATCTTCCGCGGTAAACGCTATACACTTGCTTTTTAATAGCGCCGAAACTTCTTCGGGATGTCCCGCGGGGTGAATACAACCTAAAAGTATTTGATTTTCTCTGATAAGCGGAAACTCTATCGGAGCGTACTCTTTTACTTTCGCAAGCATATCGCAACCGGCGTACATTTCTTCCATCGTGTCTATTATTTTAGCGCCCGCTTTTTCGTACTGTTCGTCGGGAAATCCCGCTCCGAGTCCGCAGTCGTGTTGCGCCCAGACTTCGTGCCCGTTCGCGACTATCGTCCTTACTTCGTTCGGCGTACAAATTACCCTGTATTCACACTCTTTTACGTCTTTTAATATTCCTAAAATCATAGTTATCTTCTCCCGTTTATAATATCAATTCGTTTTTTGTAAAGTTCGTTTATGTGAATTCGTACAGTCTTACTTCATGCGGCGTTATCGTGAATTTAAGAACGCCGCTCGCTTTTCTTGGCATAAATAAGCCCTTGACTTCTTCTGCCGACAGATGCGCAGTATCGACCTTTTTTATAACCGTAACCGTTACGGTGTTCTTATTTACTCCGACCGTCTTTATCTCAACGTTCTTTTCGCCATCCGAACGGTTGACTATCATTAAGCCCGATCTTTCGGCGCAAGACGCCGAAAGCACGCGGACGTCTTTATCGTCCGAGATCGATTCGGTCTGAAACCCTAACTTATAAAGCGCGTTGAACGCCTTCATTACGTAATATCCGTAACTTGCGACCGAAGTGGCGTTTGCCCTTATCCCGAAAAGCCCGTAAGGCGCCCCTATATTGCAATTATCGTAAGTCGCCTTGTCAGCCGCGCTGTTTTGCCACGCGATAAGGTTTGCGCCGATGACCGACGCGCTCTTTATTTCGCTCGGATCGGCGATACCGGAATTCCACGAACCGCATATATTTTCGCACTCCGTTAGCCCCGCACCGTCCAAAGATCCGCGTACGTACTGTGCGGTTTCCGCGTTTATGTCGGGATCCTGCGAAACCGAATTCCAGGTAAAAAAGTCCAGCGGAGACTTCGTTTTTTCCGCCGTTATATATTTAAGAAAATCGCGGAAAAATTCGGTTTGATAACAGTCGTTATCATTTAGATCGAAACCGCTCGCGCCGTATCCGCCGAACAAAAGCGAAGGAAATCTGTTTTTAAGATGACCTGCGACGACACGGTAAAATTCAAAATAATCTTCCTTCGTACCTTTCCAACAGGCGTTATCTTCCGCTTTACGCGCATTATCGGGACCGTCCCAGATCTCCCAGTACCTTATATCCGAGTCATATCCGCCGTTCCAACCCGAATTATAATGAAGGATTATCCGTTCGCATATCCTTGCGAATTTTCCGTAATCTTTCGGGGGATAAATATTATAGGCTTTTAACCTGTGATCCGGTTCTTTGCATACGCCGAGTCTGTATATAGGTTTTACGCCGCGCGAAACGCACTCTTTCACCAACCAGTCGGTAAAAGTGAAATCGTAATTATTCCCGTCGAATTCGTCGGCGTCGGGATCTCTGAAAATATTGCAGACGTCCACGAAGAGCATGGCGCCGAAATTTCCGCCGATACCGTTAAATCTGCTGTACGGCATACCCAACTCCGAAACGTGCCTATAAGAGTTGCCGTTCCACTTTATCTCGGTCCTTACGGACGTGGAAAGCACGCCCACCACCGAGTGAACGGGCTTTATTCTGCCCGCGATCCTGTCGTTGTTCACGCTGACTATACACATAACTTTCCGCTCCCCACGTCCCCGTTTTCAAACGCAAAATAATATACCGCGCGTGCCGGAAGTTTAATGGTAACGCCGTCGGAATACTCTACGGGCGATCCTTCAAACGAATGATCCTCGTCGATACGCTTTACTCTCGCTGCAGTTACCGCGCGATCTTTGATCACGACGGTGATTTCCTTATCTTCGTCGGTTCGGTTCGCCGCCATAAGACCTATTTCCCCGTCCTTTCCCGCGGCGCCGATATACACGTTTTCGTCGTCGCAATCTGATCGCAATTCGTTTTCAAGAAGATATAGTTCGTTAAAGGCTTTAAAAACGTAATAAGCCTTCAACGGTTTGCATGTAAAGGGATGAAACAGTCCGTTATAACTCGACGATATACCGAGCGCGTAATAAATAGCCATGTCAAGCATACTTTTCTGAAACGAAAGCATATTCGCCGCAATGTTCGAGCAGTCGGTTAACAGTCCACGGTTCGCCGTACCGGGATTCCACTCGGAGTTTACGTTTTCGCAATCTGGGTACCCGTACCGTACGAGTTGATTCTTGATATATTCGGACATAACCGCGTTTTGCTTGGGATCGGACGCGTAAGAGTGCCACGAGAAAAAATCCAAAGGCACCCGCTTTCCGTCTTTCGTCAGATATTTCAGGAAATTATGGAAAAAATTAAAAAGTTTACTCGGCGCGTGATCGACGTTCTGATCTATCGATACTCCGATTCGTACGACTTCGTAAAGCCCGATACTCGAATAACCGCCGACCTTAATATACGGAAACCGCTTTTTAAGATGCGTCGCCGCGGTTTCGTAAAGTCTGAAATACTCTTCGTCGGAACCGTTCCACATCTGTTCGTCGCCGCTTTTCGGAAGATCGCCGCGCACTTCGGGCTCGTTCCAAATCTCCCAGTAAATAATATTACGTTCAAAGCCGTTCGCCCAGCCTTCGTTGTAATGCGCGATCACGTGTTCGCAGATCCTTGCCCATTTGCCGAAATCCGCTGGAGGATCGGTGCGGTAATGCTTTAAAAAATTATCGTTTTCGATAGTTATTCCCAAGCGGTAAAATATCTTAACGCCGTACTCTGCGCAACGGTTTATAAGCCAGTCTGTAAAAGTAAAATCGTAATTTGCGGGATCGTTTTCGTCCGCGTTGAAATCTCTGAAAATATTAGGGATATCGACGTAAACGCAGCCGCCGAATCTTCCGCCCATATCGTGAAAACGGCAATACGGTATACCTGCGTCCTTATAGTATTTCATATAATCCTTTTCGATCTCTTCGGCGCAACTTCTCCACGGAACGTTGCAGACGGCGTGCATAGGTCTGATCTTTCCCGTTATAACGTTTGCGTCGACGGTAATATTCGTCATATATTTTCCCCCGTGATCCGTTTTTCGCCGTTGGAGCCTTCGGCAATCCTTTTTTTGCCGCCGTCGTCAACAGGTTTTACCCAGTCGAAGTTACCTTTTACGCCCATTACGTCCACGTAATAAGCGAAAGTGTTTTTCTGCTTTGAAATGATATTCAGAAACTCGGCGACCTGATAATAATTTACGACGGCAACTATAACCGATTTATCAGCGTCCGAATATACGCCTTTACCTTTAAGTATCGTTGCGCCGTGCTTGAGATTCGTTATTATTTCTTCGCACACCGCTTTCGGATCGTCGGTAACTATCTCGAATCTCACTGCGCTTCGCGTACTTCGTAAAACCGACGCGGAGACCTGTTCGCAAACGAATACTTCCACCGCCGAAAGCAATACGCTTTCGAGCGAGCCGAAAACGAAAAACGCGAGCGCGATCGTCAGATAACTTAAAACGGCGATTATCCTTTCCACTTTCATGTGTCGCATTTTGGTCTGGATCATACAGCCGATAATATCCACACCGCCCGCCGACGCGCCTATTTTCAGCATAAACGCCGTTCCCCCCTGAGTAACGCCGGCAAAGATCGCGGGGATTAGTACGTTTTCTATCTCGAATACGGGCACCCGACAAATATGCAGGATATTTACGAGTCCCGTACTGACAAGCATATATATAGCCGTATAGATAACGTATCTCTTTTTAAGAATAAATAAAGCCGCGATAAGCAGCGGCGTGTTTATGGCGAAATTAAATATACCTACGTTTATCCTTTCGCCCGTCAGTTGCCGCAGCATCGCCGATATCCCGTCGATCCCGCTTGGCGCAAAATCGAAAGGCTCTACGAAAAAATAAAGCCCTACACCCGAAATCACGCTTGATATAAGCGCGAAAAACAAGCAGGTCGCTTCCTTTTTTACGCTGATCTTCCGCTCCATATTTTTTACCCGCCTTATTGCGTTCGATATAAATTCAAATCCTGTTTTCGCTGATGATCGAACTCCACGAGTAAGACCTTAAAGTTTTCCCGTCGAGTTGCGGAAGGATCTCTTCTTCCAACTCTTCGATCACGTCTATACTGCCGTCAAGGTAATCGGAAAGCCGCTTTTTACAGGTGGACAGCCGCATTATAAGCCCGCCGAGTCTTGCGTCCTGTATCTCGAAACCCTGCGGCTTGTTTTCTTTAAACCACTGGTATCGGAAAGCCGCGTGAAAATCCTTAACGAGTTCAATAAGTCCGTCTATCCCGTCGGTAAGGGATTTAAGTTTTACCCTGTCGCCCGATTTATAAG
>JAFZXG010000088.1 GCA_017616925.1 Clostridia bacterium
CGTACTCGCCGCCCGCCTCTCTTAATTTTTCGGCTTTTTCGCCGAAATATTCGCAGGTGAAAGGTCCTTCGCCCACGCACGAAGAATAAGCCTTCATTATGCCTATCGAAAGATCGAGTTTAAGGTTCGGGACTCCCGCGCCTATCGGGGCGTAAGCCGCTATCGAATTCGACGAACTCGTGTAAGGATATATGCCGAAATCTATATCGCGGAGCGCGCCGAGTTGGGCTTCGAACATTATCTTTTTGCCTTTTGCAGCCGCGTCGTTTAAAAACGCTCCCGTATCGCAGATAAACGGCGCGATCTTTTCGCCGTAAGTTTTAAGGTAACCGAAAACTTCTTCTTCGGTCATGGCTTCCGCGCCGTACACCTTGCCTAAGAACAGATTCTTGAATTCCACTATGTCCTTTATCCTGCCTTTCGTCTGTTCCAAGTGTAAAAGTTCGCCCGTCCTTATGCCCTTTTTCATATACTTGTCGCCGTAAACGGGCGATATGCCGCGGCGCGTCGATCCGTACTTCTTGCCCGCGAGTCTTTCTTCTTCGAGACAGTCTTGAAGAACGTGATAAGGCATACACACGATCGCCCTGTCGCTTATTTTAAGGTTTTCGGGCGTAATCTTTATTCCGCTCTCTTCTAATCTCGCCATCTCGCCGACAAGGTGTTTTATATCTATCACCATGCCGTTGCCCATGACGTTCACCACGCCGTCGCGGAGTATTCCGCTCGGAAGAAGATTGAGAATAAATCTTCCCTTCTCGTTTATGACGGTATGTCCCGCGTTGTTGCCGCCCTGATACCTTACCACTACGTCGTAGTCTTCGGACAGAAGATCCACCATCCTGCCCTTACCTTCGTCGCCCCAGTTTATTCCCGAAATTGCAGTAAGCATTTTTTTACCTTCCTATCTTTTATTGCGTTTATTCCACGCCGAAATTATCTTATAAAATAAAAAGTTTGTCAACGAAACGGCGATAAGAAAAAGTTATACCTGCCTATATAGCGTACCCGCCGTCTATCGAGATCGCCTCGCCCGTGATAAACCCCGCGTCGTCCGACGAGAGAAAAGAGACGAGTTTTGCCACTTCGTCGGGTTTTCCCAACCGTTTAAGCGGCGTTCTCTCGGTCATTTCCTTCATTTCTTCTTCCGAAAAGTTCGCGTTCATGGGCGTGTCTATCACCCCCGGCAGAATACAGTTTACACGTATTCCGCTTTCGGCGACTTCTTTCGCAAGCGCCTTCGATAGCCCTATCAACGCCGCTTTCGACGAAGAATACGCCGTTTCCATCGCCGCGCCGACCTTTCCCCACATAGAAGAAATGTTTATTATATTGCCGCTTTTTCTCGATATCATGGACGGCAATACCGCTTTTATCAGAATAAACGCCGCGCGGACGTTCACCGAAAACACTTCGTCCCACTCTTTTTCGGTCGTGTCGGTAAGAAGTTTATAAAGGTCGATTCCCGCGTTGTTCACGAGAAGATCGACGTGCTTAAAGTTAGCGCCGACCGTTTCCATCGCGGAATAAATGCTTTCCGTTTTGTTAAAATCGGCTTTCACCCTTATAAGCCGTCCGCCCAAGCCTTCTTTTTCAAGGTGCGCCGAAAGTTCGGCAAGCGGCTTTTCGTTCTTAAAGTAAAGCCCCGCGACGAAGTACCCGTCCAGAATAAGTCTGTGCGCGACGGCGAGTCCTATTCCCCCGCTCGCGCCCGAAACAACGGCAGTTTTCATATTTTCTCCCAAAAAACAAAACCGCAAAAATATATTTTGCGGTCAAGTCGTCGTTTTATTAAAGAATTAACCCTTAACGCGCTCCATATATTCGCCCGTTCTGGTATCTATCCTGATGAGTTCGCCTTCGTTTACGAACATAGGCACCTGTATTTTTGCGCCCGTCTCCAATATCGCGTCATTTAAGGCGTTGGTCGCGGTGTTGCCCTTTACCGAAGGATCCGCCTGCATTACTCTTAAGATAACGAAGTTGTCGCACTCGACAGAAAACGCGCTGCCCTTATAAAACTTAACTACGACGTGGTCGTTCTCTTTGATGTACTGAAGCGCGTCTTCCACCTGACTGTGATCGAGCGGCGTGAGATTGTATTCGTCGTCCATAAAGTAATAGAGTTCGCCGTCGTTATAAGAATAGGTCATATTCTTGGTCTCGATGGTCGCCTCGGAAATCTTTTCGGTGGGATTCCAGGTCTTTTCCAAAACCTTGCCGTCTATCACGTTTTTCATCTTGGTTCTCACGAACGCCGCGCCCTTACCGGGTTTAACGTGCTGAAAGTCCACGATGGTCCACACCGAGTTTTCGTATTCGAAAGTTACTCCCTTTCTGAAATCGCCTGCAGTCATAAGTTTTTTCTCCTTTTGGTTATCTCTTTTTATCTATTTTATGATTATCGGTTTTTTATCGTCGTCGAAAAGTCTTTCTACCTTTCCGCCCTTAAGCAGCACGGTGTCTTCGATCCTTACGCCGAACTCTTCTCCGAAATACGCGCCCGGTTCTACGGTAAAGACGTTGCCGTTTTTAAGTTTATCTTCCCTTCTCGGCGAGAGATACGGAAACTCGTGTATTTCGAGTCCGACTCCGTGCCCTAAAGAGTGAGTGAAATTATCCTTATAACCCGCTTTTTCAAGGTGCGCCCGCGCTATTCCGTCCGCTACCTTACAGGTCGTTCCCGCGCGGATATTCTCTTCCGCAAGGATATTCGCCTTAAGCACCGCGTCGTAAACTTTCAGAAACTTTTCGTCGGGTTCTCCGAAAAACGCCGTTCTCGTCAGATCCGACGCGTAACCTTTATAAAGCGTCCCCGCGTCTATAAGCACCGCGGAATTATTCTTTAACTTGGTGTCGCCGGTCTCGTGATGCGGTACGGCGGAATTTTCGCCGAAGGCGACTATCGTGTCGAACGCCATCGCTTCCGCGCCGAGATCGGCGCATTTTTTCTCGAATACGTTTTTAAGTTCCCGTTCGGTAACGCCTTCCTTTATTTCGGGAAGGGTATCGTAATAGGCTTTTAATACTATCTCACAGGATCTTTTTATAAACCCTATCTCTTCTTTCGACTTGACCGAACGCTTCCTGTCTATATAAGGTCTCGCGTTCTTTATCTTAACGCCGAAAGTCTTGTATTTTTTATACTCTTCTACCGTGACGGTGGAATAGTCGACATAAAGCGTCTTTATCCCCGTGCGGTCTATATACTCTTTAAGGTCTTCTTCGGAACGATATAACGCCGCTTTTACGCCGCTGCCCGCAAGTTTATCCTTTAAGGCGAGAAAGTATCTGCCGTCGGTAAAATAAACTTTTTCATCGGCGACGAAGAGAAAACCTTCCCCTATATCGACGCCCGAAAAATATCTGCGGTTCACCCTGTCCGTAACAAGCAGGGCGGACGAACTACAACTTCCTTTCATAAACCGCATATTATTTTATCAAATCTCCCGAAAAAAGTCAATAAGAGAAATAGGCTTTTTTCATTTTAAGTGCGTCCGTATCCTGCGTTCCCGCGGATTCGCACAGCACGGTGGGGGTTAAAGAGAGTTCCTTTATCGCGGCGATCATATCTTCGTAATCCGGACCGAACTTGTCGTCGGCGAAAGTAAGGTGTCTTATCTCGCCCTTTTCGCCGTATTCTATCTTGGAAAAATGAACGTGAAAATTCCGCATTTTCTCTATTCCCAGACTGTCGATCATAAACGAAAGCCTGTCGATATAGTCTTTCGGGGATCTAAGGCTCCCCCTTTCTCTCGCGTTGACGTGCCCGAAATCCACGCACGGAACG
>JAFZXG010000089.1 GCA_017616925.1 Clostridia bacterium
ATATCCGCGCGATCTCCATTATCGTGTAATTCTTGTTTAAATTTTTATTTATATATTTGATTATATCCTGTATCAGTTTATTGGTTGACTTCGGTTGCGGAATAAGGTGATAATCTCTCGTCGTAAGCAGTTCCACCGCCTGATTTATTTCCGCGATAACGTCCGTTATCTTGGCGATTATTTTTATATCCGTGTACTTCGTAGGCTTTTTGGCAAGGGGATAGATGGATTTAAGTATCTTCACGAGATTCGTTTTCGAGACGATCTCCTTCGGTATGATATGTTCGTAGAGATAGGCGTTTAAAAAAGGATAAGTGATATCGAGATTGCTGATCGAAGGTATAAGTCCCGAAGAGATCTGCAAAACTATTCTTTCGTACGGCACGCCTTTCGCAACGTGTAACGCGTGCAATTCCTGTACGTTCACCACTATTATGTCGCCGGGGGAAATTCTGAATACGGAACCGTTTATATGATAGTCTACGATCCCCGAAATAAGATATAAGATCTCAATCTTATTATGCGACTCCAGACTGCTCGTATATCCGTTGGGATCGGTATTTATCGTATGATGGAAATAAAATCCGTTTTTCGATACGTAATCCACGTAACTTTTGATCATATTAGAATTATAAAATTTTTTTTTCGTTTTGTCAACGCGTTTTGAAAAAATGAAAATATATATAGTAGATCCTATACTTTCAAACGCGGACGGGCGACAAACGTAAGTAGGTTCATAAATTAAAATGTTTATGGTAAGAATTAGTATTTACAAACAGGCGGAATTATGTTAAAATTTAATAAAAAGTGAAAAAGCTGATCGGATGACATAATGGGGTTTACGGTAATTTTCAGGAAAGATACTTCAAAACCGTTGATAACGGAAGATTTGCAAAGTTACATAGACGATTGCAGCGCGAACGGCGGCGGAAATATCGTTTTTAATAAAGGAGAATACGTTTTATCGACGGTTTTTCTGAAAAGCAACGTTAATATCGTTCTGGAAGAAGGTGCGGTATTGCTTGGAGCGCCGAGTTTTTACGATTACTGTTTCCACGAAAAGATAGATTATCCTTTATATCAGGACGAATCGCACAGTTTTTTTCATTGTTCAATGTTCGTGGGGATAGATTGCGAGAACATATCCATAACGGGCAAGGGCAAGATAGATATGCGTTCGGTCTGGGACGAAGACAACGTAAGGAATATAGTCCACAGGGGCGCGAAGTGTATCGCCCTTAAAGAGTGTAAAAACGTAGCGATAAAGGGTGTTACCGTAAATAATTGCACCGATCTTGCGATATATTTCGCGGGCTGTGAAAACGTGGAAATATCGGGGATAAAAATGCGTACCTATATAGACGGAATAAGTCCCGACAACAGTAAGAACGTAAAAATTTACGATTGCGATATTGAAACGGGAGACGACGGGATAGTATTCAAAAGTTCGTTTACGCTCAACAGGATAGATTATTGTAAAAACATAAGAGTGTGGAACTGTAAAATAAAGAGCCGCTGCAACGCGATAAAGTTCGGAACGGAGACTAACGGCGGATTTGATAATATCGACGTAAGGGATATCAGGATAAACGACACGCGCCTGTGCGGTATATGTATAGAAAGCGTCGACGGCGCCGTGATAACGAACGTACGTATATCTAACGTATATATGAAAAACGTCGCTACTCCGTTGTTTATATTTCTGGGCGACAGGATGAGAGCGCCGGCAGGCACTCCGGTAGGCAGAATAAGCGATATCACGATAGAAAACGTTACGGCGGAAGGCCCTTACGTTCCGTACGAAATAATACCCATGAACTACTGGTCGTTCATTGCAAAAAGCGAGATACAGTACCCGTGGATGGGAGTTTTGAGTTTCACGCCGGAAGAGATCGAAAAGAACAAGGATAACTACTGGCAAACGACGTCGAACGTTATGGGACTTGATGGAAATTCGGTTAAAAATCTTACTCTGAAGAATATACTTTTTACGTTACAGGGCGGCTGTAAAGAGTATATCAGGGAAGTTCCGCAGAACACGTCGGATTATCCTGAGATCGACGTGAACGGGAAGGCGTTGCCCGCAAAGGGGATCTTTTTCAGAAACGTGGACGGGCTGGTACTTGATAACGTTAAAATAAAAACTTATCTCGAAGACGCGAGAAAAGACGATTTCGTTTTTGAAAACGTGAAAAACTGCAAGGTGATCCGATCTTAAGCGAAGGCTTAACGGTGCGGATCTTAAAAACGGAAAGAGTAAAATAACAGGAGTAAAATATGAAAAAAATTATTTCAATCGCAATGGCTTTGATCACTGTCGTTATGTTCGGGACGGTAGTCACGGGTTGCCACGTGAATAATCAGGAACAGATCGACAAAACGAAAACGCAACTTTACGTTTCCAACATAGATAAAGGAGTGGGAAGGGAATATATAGAAGCGATCGGCGATCAGTTTGAAAAGGATTTCGCTCAAAAATCTTTCGAGCCGGGAAAAGTGGGCGTTCAGGTGCTTTACAACCATAATACCGTTATAAACTCCGCGTCTTTTTACGAATCGTCTTTCGATGGTGACAAAGATAACGTCTATTTTACGGAATACATCAACTATAAACAATGGGCGAATAAATTTATGGACGTTACCGATATTATAGAAAGCCCCGCGATCACGGGATATAACGCGGAAACGGGACAATATACGACCGAAACTAAACCGATCAAGGATAAGATCGATCCCGTAATGCTCGAATTTCTTAATATGAGCGGCGAGAACGTAGCGTATAAAGGTTTTCCGTTTTACCTTGCAATAAAGAGCGTAAACTACAACGCGGATCTCTGGAACGAAAAATCCTTCTATCTCTGTGCCGCTCCGAGCGACTACGTCGCCCTTGCGATAAAGAATAATACCGATATCGATCAGGCTATCGCGCGGTATAACGAGGAAATAGCGAAAATAAAAAGGGGTGAAGATTCGGAAAGTTGGTTTTTCGGAAATGCAGACGGAGAAACGGTGATCGGCAACGAAAAGATACGGATAGGTCTTTCCGCGGGACCGGATGGTAAATTCGGCACGTTTGACGACGGTTTCCCCGCAACGTACGACGAATTTTACGCGCTCTGCGAGTATATCGTCAAAAATAACGTAACGCCGTTTATCTGGACGGGAGCGAACCCCGGTTATGCGGATATGATAACGCAATCCCTGTTTACCAACGATCTCGGTAAAGAAAGGGCGGAAGTATATTATTCGCTTAACGGAACCATGGACAATCTCGTGAAATTCGTCGGCGGGAAAGCGCAGTTCGACGGCAACGGCGATCCCGTGATCGACGAACCGTATACGTTTAACGGCGGCGTTTTCGACGGGTACGAGATAATGAGAACGGCAAGCAAGTATTACGCGCTTAAATTCGCCGAAAAGATCGCCACCACGCCGAGTTGGACTCATACCGCTTGCTACGATACGACCACGCAGTCCGAAGCACAGAACAAATTTCTGACCGAAGGCTATACGAAGATGGGTAATCCCACGGCGATGCTTATGGACGGCGCATGGTGGCAGGCGGAAGCGGACGCTACTTTTCGGGCGATGGAGAAGGTGGACGTGAAATACGCGAAGGAAAACAGAAAGTTCGGCGTTATGCCTTTGCCTTATTCTACGATCGAAACGTTTGCGCTTAAAACGCAAAACAACGAAAAGAACGTTATAGTTACCGAAAACGATTCGGTATGTTTCATAAACAATAATATCGACAGGAGTTCGCCGCAGTACGAAGTCGCGAGAGTATTTATGTCTTATTTCAACAGCGACGCGAGCGCAGGGCTTTTTACCGCGAAAACGAATATGCTCCGCGCGATCGACGTAGATCTTATGGCCAACGAATATTACGAACAAATGTCGCCTTACGGTAAGAGTTTTGCGGAATACAGAGCCGGCGTGGACGTAATGTTTCCGTATACGACGAATAAACTTATGAACGACAACCGTAACGTTTTCCAGAACAGCAGGGACGGGTGGCAGTTCTGGGCTTATTCGATACAGATGGGGCAGACGTGGAAAGTCATCAACACGATACATACGTATTTTGCTAATAAAGGAATAGACGCCGAACATTATTTCAACGCGATATACAGTTATTATAAAACGATAGCGTGGCCGCAACTGAAATTACCGGCGTAACGAAAGAGGAATAAATTGAAAATGAAGAAATACGAACAAAACGCGGGAACATACGGCGCTTTCCGATCGAAAAAAAACAGGAATGAACGTTCTATGCTTACGGCAAGGAAAAAAGAGACGGTTTTTTACGTTTGCGTAGTAACTCTACCTATAGTGCAGTTCCTTATTTTTTACGTTTACGCGAATATAAATAGTTTTACGTTGTCGTTAAAGAACTGGACAGCCGCCGAAGGTTTTACTTGGGCGGGGATAACGAACTACAAGAATATGTGGCTGGAACTTACCACGCCGAATACGAATCTGAACGTCGGTATGATCAACGCGATCAAGGTGTATCTTTTGGGTTGGATCATAAAGCCGCTGCAACTTCTTTTTCCTTTTTACGTGTATAAAAAGATGCCTTGCCACGGATTTTTCAAGATCATGCTTTTTCTGCCGCAGATCCTTTCCACGACTTGCGTCGCGCTTATTTATAAATACGTAGTGGATCAGGTCATACCCGAAATATCCTTTCTGTACTTCGACAAAAGGATGATGGGTATGCTGTCCGATCCTAATTCTACGTTCTGGGCGGCTTGGGTTTTCGGCGTCGTGGAAGGTCTGGGCGGTACGATACTTATCTACACGAGCGCGATGTCGCGTATTCCCGAAACGCTCGTCGAATACGCGAAAATAGAAGGCTGCACGGGCTTAAAAGAGTTTACCAAGATCACTTTCCCACTTATTCTGCCCACGTTTTCGGTCTATCTTTTGCTGGGATTTACGAGTATTTTTTCGGCGACGTTAAATTTATATACTTTCTTCGGAAGCGGCGCGCCTATACAGACGGTAGGTTATTATACTTACGTTATGGTCGTGGACAGCAGCGGGTATACTAATTATCCGAAAGCTGCGGCGATAGGTATGTTCTTTACGATAATTCTCGTTCCGCTTACGATCGTTATGAGAAATATCCTTAATCGGTTAACGCCGAAAGTGGAATATTAGGGAGAATAATACTATGGACGGCGGTATTAAACCTATAAAAAGCGGTTTAAATAAAAAAATCAAAAAAAATCTGAATCCGTATACGGTATTGATCTTTACCGTTCTTTTGACCTATTGCGTGTTTCAGATCGCGCTTTTAGCATGGGGGCTGATAAAGTCTTTACACGATCCCGAAGATTACCTTCTGCGCGGCACGGTCTCTAACTGGCCCGATAAATTTTCGTTTATCAATTACATAAAAGCGTTTTCTGCCATTTCGATAACGCTTGAAAGACATCTTGGCGGATATACGGTTTATCTTGCGGAAATGTTCCTGAATTCGCTTTTCTACTCCTTCGGCTGCGCCGCGGTATACACTATGACGAGTTGTACCATGGCGTACGTAGTGAACAAGCATAAGTTCAAATTCAACAACGTGATAAACTTTATTTTTTGGTTTACCTATATGGTCCCCATAATGGGTACGATGGGATCGACTATCCAGATAACTGAAACGCTGGGCATCAGAAACACGTGGATCGGTATGTTTATAATGAAAATGACATTTACGGGCGGCAACGCGTTTCTGCTTTTCGGCGCGGCGTTCCGAAGTATCGACAACGGGTATAAGGAAGCGGCAATAATTGACGGCTCAAGCGATTTTCAGGTTATGGTAAAAATTATGTTTCCGCTTATTAAGGGGCTTATATTTACCTTTTTCATACTCGGCTTTATCGGTTACTGGAACGATTATTATACGCCTATGATATATTTGCAGAAAAATCCGACGGCGGCTTACGGACTTTTCAAATTCAACAACAATCAGTCGCAGGGAACTAATTTTCTCACTTATAAACTCGCGGGATTTATGATACTTATGATACCTACTTTCGTGATCTTTCTTTTCGCGAAAGACAGATTTATGGGCGATCTGACGGCGGGCGGTATCAAAGGTTAGATCATAATAAAAGGAATTATATGAAAAAATTTCTTTATCTTTTAATTTCATTATTCTTTTTCGTATGCGTCGGCGGTTGTATAGCCGTCGGGTTTAACGCGTTTGCGGAAAAGAATCTCGTTCTGCCCGATACCGAATTGTTCGTTCCGTCGGGGATTACGCTTGAACCGTTATGTTACGATCGCGAACTTTTATATGACGACGGCGCTTTGAAACTCGTATCGCACGACGGAAAAGAACGCGCGAAACTTAAAAACGAACTTTCGGGCGAATTTACCATGGAATACTTGCCCGAAAAAGAAGACGGCGTGTTTACGGCGGAAAGATTTACGGTAACTTTCACCGAAGCGGGAACGGGTAACGTTTTTTCGGTAAATCTCAAACACGGCAATACGACCGACGCGTATATAACGGTAAACGGGGATAACGCGGGGATCTACTACGTATCGGGCGGTTATTACGGGTTGACTACGCTTTGCAACGCGTCGGGAGACTATACCGAAATAGTAGCCGATAAGATCGGACTGCGTTTCGATCCCGATACCATGTCGGTGTACGCGGGCGCGGCGGGCGAAAAGTTGTCTCTCGTCTGGTCGCTTATTGAGAAAGAGATCGACGGAAAGTCTTTTGACCGTGTCTTTTCTCCGTTCGCGTCTTACTTCGTGGAATTTTCAATAACGGGGATATCCGCCGCTAAAAACGTTGGCGAAGTACTCGTTTACAGCGTAAACGGTTGTAAGTTGGATAATATTGTCATAGAAAATATCGGCGATACGGGGATATTCGCAGACGTCAGGGAAAACGCGATCGTCGGTGCGGAATATATTATACCGAAGGCGATCGTCAGCGACATCGTCGGCGGTATCAGGACCGACGCTGAGACGGAAATAAGGGTTACCGATCGCAACGGCGACGAAGTAACCGTGGTAAACGGCAGGTTTATTCCGAGTTCCGCAGGCGACTATACGATCGCTTACGTTTGGGATACGACCGAGAAAAAATACGTTATAAAAGCGTTTTATTCCGAACCCGTTTACGAATATAATGTCGATTTCGATATCGAAGGCGACTGCCCGTTAAACGCCGCGGTTGTCATACCGGAAATGACTTTAAGCGGCGGTATATTGCGGTACGGTACGAGAGCGGCTTCAGTTACCGTAATAAAAGACGGGAACGTTCTTCCCGATTATAGCGAAGCGTTCTGCGGCGGACGATTCGTGTTTGAAGAAGTCGGCAAATACGTTTTCCGCTACGGTATCGGAGCGGGCGAGACGGTCGATTACACCGTCCGCGTTTCCGATCGTAAGGTGAGTTTCGTTACGGACGGGCTTAGTAACTTTTACGAAAAAGGCGCGTTTATAGACGCAACGGCGTTTAAAGTTACCGACGACGGAGAAGACGTCATTTTCGATTACTACGTACGGTATCCCGACGGTAAAAAGTATACTAACAGGAAATTCGTTCTTAACGAAGTAGGCGTATACGAATTGCACGCGATATATCAAGACGGGCGGACCATTTACGACCTTACCAAAAAAATAACCGTAAACGCCGTAACTTCAGACTTTTTCAGTTCTGATTCGATCGGCGTGGAGATCTCGCACGGCAGAAGTTTAATGACGGGCAGGAGCGGAGTAAGAATACACGTTGCGGAAGCCGATCAACTCGTAAAATACCCACTTCCCGTAAACGTCTCCGAACCTAAAAATACAGGCAAAACGAGCGAGAATCATGTTACGAAGATCTCGTCGGACGCCTATCCCGTTATAGA
>JAFZXG010000090.1 GCA_017616925.1 Clostridia bacterium
GCAACGAAATATTGAACAAAATTTTGGAAGCGAGAGGTGAATAGTATGAAAGTAGCGATAGGATGCGATCACGGCGGATTCGGCTTAAAGCCCGTGGTCGAAAAGTATTTGGAAAACAACGGGATCGGGTATAAGGATTTCGGCTGTTTCGATTCAAAATCGGTCGATTACGTCGATTACGCCGTGCCCGTCTGCAAAGCGGTGCTGTCGGGGGAATACGACTTCGGCATACTCATCTGCGGAACGGGTATAGGTATGAGTATCACCGCGAATAAGTTTAAGGGGATACGCTGCGCGCATTGCGAAGATACCTTCTGCGCGAAGATGACCAGACTCCACAACGACGCCAACGTACTCGCGATCGGCGAACGCGTTACGGGCGCGGGACTCGCGGAAGAGATCGTCGCGGCGTTTTTGAACACGCCTTTTTCGTTCGACGAAAGGCACGAAAGAAGGATCGCCAAGATAAAAGCGGTGGAAGAAGAAAATTTCAGATAAGGGAAGACGATATGAAAAAAATCACCAAGGCGGTAATCCCCGCGGCGGGACTCGGAACGAGATTTTTACCCATAACCAAAGCCGTCCCGAAGCCCATGCTTTCGGTACTCGATAAACCCACTATTCAGTACATCGTGGAAGAACTCGAATCGGTGGACATAAAGGACGTTCTTATCGTGGTGAGTCCGGGATCTGACGTTATAAAAAAGCACTTCGGGGCGGCGGAAGAACTCGAAAAACGACTTCTGTCCGACGGCAAGACCGAACTTTACGAAATAGCGATGGCGACGCGTAAGTTCAACGTGTCGTTCGTCGAACAGAAGGTCGCAAACGGACTCGCGGGCGCGATACTTTGCGCAGAAGATTTCGTTAAAGGCGAACCGTTCGCGCTGCTTTTGGGCGACGAACTTTTATACGCCGAAAAGGGCGAAACGCCCTGCATAAAGCGGCTTGCCGAAGTTTACGGAAAGACGGGCAAGACCACGCTTGCGGCGATGGAAGTGTTCGGGGACGATCTTTCGAAGTACGGCAATATGGGCGTCAAAACCGAAAAAGACGGAATAATTTACGTCGATCGCATAGTCGAAAAACCGTCCGTCAACGACGCGCTGTCGAACTACGCGATAATAGGAAGATATATCATCGGCGCGGAAGTTATGGATATGCTTAAAACCCTTACGCCGAGAAACAACGAGATATACTTGACCGACGCCTTCGATATTTTGGCGGCGCGCGGAGATCTCGTGGCGAGCGGATTCGAAGGGAAACGGTACGACGTCGGCGACAAGGCGGGATACGTTAAGGCGAATATAGAATTTGCCCTTAAAAGCGAAGAAACGAGGGAAGAAATCGCGGGATTCATAAAAGAACTTGCGGCGAAACTCTGATATGTACGATAAAGTGTGCAAAAAATGCGGAAGGCGGCTTTCCGAATATCTCGAAACGGGTTATCTCGGCTGTCCCGATTGCTATTTCTATTTCGCGGACGAGATAGAGTTATCTTTAAAAAGTATTCAGGGCAGGATCGGGAATAAGGGTAAAAGACCTTTTTCAGATCCCGTGGACAAGGAACTTTTAAGCGAGTACTCTAAACTTCTCGAAGAACGCGAGAGAGCGGGGATAGAAGGCAGATTCGACGATATGGCAAGGCTTTCGGGCGAAATAAACGAACTTTTCCGCGAACTTAAAAAAAGGGGGCTTGTCTGATGGCGGGTTTAAGTCCCGATCTCACTTCGGGTATTATAATTCGTTCGAGAGTGCGGCTTGCCCGAAACTTAAAGGGGTATCCTTTCAGGATAGACGACGTCGCGGTGGCAAGGGACATAGTAAAAAAAGTCAACCGCGCACTCGTTAAGGCGGACACTTTCAATCTCTATTTTGTGGCTAACCTGTCCGATATAAAACTTTCGGCGATGCAGGAACGCTACCTCATCAGCCGAAACCTTATAGAAAACCGCGAGTGCGGCGCGGCACTCGTAAACTCCGACGAAAGCGTTTCGGTGATGATCCACGAAGAAGACGTGCTAAGGGACCAGTGTTTTATGAAGGGACTGCGGCTTTCGGAGGCTTACAGGCGCATTTCGGCTATCGACGACGAACTTGCCAAGAATCTCGATATCGCGTATTCGGAAAGATTCGGCTATCTTACGGCATGTACCACCAACGTCGGAACGGGACTTCGCGCGTCGGTAATGCTGTTTCTTCCCGCGCTTACGCTTGCGGGGAAAATGAAGATATTATCGGGCGAGATAGCGAAACTGGGACTTACCGTCCGCGGCGCTTACGGAGAAGGAAGCAGGGCCGAAGGGTATGCCTACCAGATAAGCAACGAAGTTACTCTCGGCGTTTCCGAATACGAGATCATAAAAAGCGTCGAAGACGCGGTGGAAAGGATCTGCGAATTAGAGAGAAACGAAACCCAGAAACTTTTCGGCAAAAACGAACTTAAAACTATGGACAGGGCGAGAAAGTCGTTCGGAATACTTACGAACGCGGTCTTACTTCCCTACGACGAGTTTCTGGAACATATAAGCGAAGTCAAACTCGGCGCGCTTTTAGGGGTTATAGACATAAGCGAAGTCGGGGAACTCGACGATCTTATAATATCCGTCCGTCCCGCAAACCTTTGCGAACAGTACGGCAAAAAACTTTCCGCGACCGACAGGGATCTGTTCCGCGCCGAGATCGTGGGCAAAAAATTACAGAAATTAAAGGAGAATTAAATGTATTACGATACTTTTTCGAACAACGTGCAACGAGTACTCGAACTCGCGACCGCGCTTGCCAAAAAATTCGGCACGAGATATATAGGCAGCGAACATATTTTATTTGGGCTTATGAACGTCACCGAAGGTCGCGCCGCCGCGATTTTGCGCGAAGCGGAAGTCGATAACGACAGATTTTTATACTATTTCCGCAAGACCGTGGACGACACTTACGCGCTTCCCGGGAATATGCTTACGCCGAGAACCAAGCAGGTCTTTGAAAAGGCGGTGGATATTTCCCTAAAAGCGCACACGGGATTCGTGGGAACGGAACACCTTTTGCTTGCGATACTTTTAGATTCGGACAGCGTGGCGGTAACGATCTTAAAAGCACTCGGCGTGGACGTCAAAGCCATGACGCAGGAGATTGCCGAAACGCTTTTCAGGGGCGAAGAGGAAAAACCCGAAGAAGAAGACGAACGTTCGGATTCGCCCTTTGCGGATATGATGAAAAATTCCATGGGAAAGGGCGCGCAGACGGGTAAAAAACAGGACGACGATCTGGGCGATCTCGGTAAATTCGGCGTTAATCTCAATAAACGCGCGTTAGACGGCAAACTCGATCCCGTTATCGGCAGAAAGAACGAGATCGACAGGGTGATACAGATACTTTCGAGAAGGACGAAAAACAACCCCGTCTTAATCGGCGAACCGGGCGTCGGTAAATCGGCGATAGTCGAAGGACTCGCGCAGGCGATAGTAAAGGGCAACGTTCCCGAAATACTCGCGGATAAGATCGTGTTTTCTTTAGATCTTGCGGGTATGCTGGCGGGTGCGAGATATCGCGGAGATTTTGAAGAGAGACTTAAAAAGGCGATCGAAGCGGTAAAGAACAACGGGAATATAATTCTCTTTATCGACGAAATACACAATATCGTCGGCGCGGGGAGTACCGGCGAAGGCAATATGGACGCGGCGAATATATTAAAGCCCATGCTTTCACGCGGAGAACTGCAGACCATAGGCGCGACCACTATCGACGAGTACAGAAAATATATTGAAAAGGACGCGGCGTTAGAGCGCCGTTTTCAACCCATTATGGTGGAAGCGCCCAGTCCCGAAGAGACGGTCGATATTTTAAAGGGACTTCGCGACAAGTACGAATCGCACCACGGCGTAGCGATCCCCGACGACGCGCTTATAGCCGCCGTCTCGCTGTCAGACAGGTTTATAACCGACAGGTTTTTGCCCGATAAGGCGATAGACTTAATAGACGAAGCGGCGTCGAGAGTCAAACTCGACAGTTATAATTCGCCCGTGGAAGCCAAACAGAAGGAAAGCGAACTCAATACTCTCGTCGCGCAGAAAAACGAGGCGATAAAGCGGGACGATCTGCAGCGCGCCATCAAGATCGGCGAACAGATAAAGAAAGTCGAAGCGGAACTCGACGAGATCAGGGCGGCGGCAAGCAAGACGAGAGTGAACCGCGAAAAACTCGTGTTAAAGCCCGAAGACGTGGCGAAAGTCGTAAGCAACTGGACGGGTATTCCCGTTGTGAAACTCACCGAGACCGAAGCGCAGCGACTTCTCGACTTAGAAAGCGTTCTTCATAAACGCGTAATAGGTCAGGAAAACGCGGTAAAGGCGGTGTCGGACGCGATAAGGCGGGCGAGAGCGGGGCTTAAAGATCCCAAC
>JAFZXG010000091.1 GCA_017616925.1 Clostridia bacterium
CTTCGGCGGTATAGATCTTAGTGAAATCTCTGTTTTTAAATCCTTTAAGCAACGCCGTTTCCGCCGCGGGAGACAAAGAAAACACCATAAGTCCCGAAGTGTTGCGATCGAGCCTGTGAATAAATCCCGCCGACGAATATTCTTTTTTTACCTGTTCGAAAACGCTCTCGGAAGTAAACCCGCTATTTTTCTCGACGATAAGAATATTATCGTCTGAATACACGACCGAAAACCCCGAAGGAATTACCCGTTCGCAGTAGATTTCAACGACGTCGCCCGCGGATAGAATAACGTCTTTCCTTATTCTCTTTCCGTTCACTTTCACGTCTTTTTTCCGAAGCGATCTGAAAAGCGAAGAATAAGACGTCGCGTTCAGTTCCGCAACGGCTTTTGAAAGTTTCTGTTTTTTTTCGGCGATAAAAGTTACCATACTAATTAAAAGGGTTTCGGAAACCCGAAACCCCTGAACCTTTAAGATTTATTTCTTGTCGCTCGGCAATTTGGTTTCTTCCGTCTTTTCCTTGGGTTTGACGAAGAGAAGTACCACGATACCTATCAGGCACAGAGTACCGACGCTTAAGAACACTATTGCGAGTACGCTGCGCGTCGAAGGCGGTTCGGACGGATCGACCGACGCTTTCGCACCGTCAACCTTGATTACCTGACTCGCGGATTCCGATCTCGTCGTAACCTTCGAAGACACCGTGCAGGTTATCTTATACGCGCCTTCTTTGTCGGGTTTAAACTGTAACGAACCGTCGTACGCAATACTCTGTATATCGCCGTAGGTATAGCCGTTTTCGTTATAGTCTTCGTCGGTAACGTCCGACGCCGCGGGAACGGCAACCCAGCCGCCGCTCAATTCGTCCGCATTTTTATTCGGGTTATAATAAAGCGAATAGGTAGTATTGAAACCCGACGCTTTTATATTGAATCCGGACGCGGAATATTTCGTTCCGACGTACCCTTTACCGATAGACGCCTCACTCGGCGCGTCGAGAGTTATGGGCGCGTCGTCGTCGACTTTGAATCTGAAAACGTAGTTTGCCGCTTCCACGCCGCCTGCTCCGTAAGTTCCGAAGATATAATCCGTGCCGTCGACCTCAAAGAAATCGTCGGAATCCATTTCGTTGCCGTTGGCGTCCTTAAACGAAACGTAGAACGTATAAACGCCGGCTGAACCGAGATTGAATTTAAGAGACGAACTCGAACCCGTGGTCGAAGAATCGGGCCCGTAATAACGGACGGTGTATTTCATTTCCGCGTAGGAAGAAGTATCGTCGTAAACGAGACTCTTTAAGGACGGTAGTTCGAGATCGTTGCCCAAAACGACCGAGTGTTCAACGTTATCGGTTACCGCGGTATATTTGTCTTTGAGTGCCGCTTCGAAACTTTCGATTGCTTCCAGATTATCCGCTATCGTATAATATTCGGGTGCGGTATCGTCGTCCGCCTTATTCACCACTTCTATTCCGTACGAATTGAAATCGATATAGCCGGCGTTCGCGTCGAACCCCACGCCGACGTCTATCACGTTGTTGTGCGCCGCGATGTCCGCCGAACTGACGTTCAACTGTATCTTCTTCGAAGAATAGACAGAAAGTCCCGCGGTTTCCTTAAAAGACACCTTGCTCGCCGTAGCGGTCTCGCTTTCCGAAACTTTTCCGCCGAAGAAGGAATAGACGGTGAAACTCATCGTGTACTGCTTTCCGTTGTAGGCTACGGGATAATACTTACCGTCGGCCTTTCTCGTAAAAAAGGATTCGTTTAAGTTAACGAGCGGTTTGGCGTATTTTTCTATCGCCCCGCCGTCGTTTACCTTGAAAGTCTGCTTATAATCGCCCGAAATGTCGGACGCTTTCTGATCGACGCTCAGGATTTTGAACTGCTGTTCTTCGTCGCCGTCCACTTTAACGTCGAATTTTATACCGCTCGAAGTCACGGTCTTGTCTATAGTTTCGACCTTATAGTAAGCCGCGTCTTCGTATTCGTAGGTCGTTCCGTCGAAACCGTACCCGATGAAGTTATCTTCTACCGCGATATAAAGTTTGGTGATCTCGGACGCGACCGCCTGCGCCGCTCTGTCGTTTAACTTGACCGACCAGTCGTTCGCCCCGTTATGAGTCATTACTATCGTGTTTATTATCGTGGTGTCGAATTTACCTTCGGCGTTCTTGTTTCCGGTTACGATATACGAATTCGTTTTCACCGTCACGGTAACGCTCTTTATCGCGGTAGACATTTCGCCGAACGCTATCGCGAGATCGTCGATCACGAGATTGTTTTTGAAAGTTATTTCCCCCACTTCGTTTTCACCGACTTTTTTAACGGTGGCGACGAGCGCACGTTCATCTCCGTCTCCGTCGAAAGAGACCGAAGAATTGACGCAGGTAACGTAAGTCTGAGCACTTTCGGCGGCTTTCGCGACGGGAAGGTCGAAGAAAAGAAACGCCGACGCGACTATCGCTACGAAAGCCGCGAGTAATAAAAATATTTTACAGGATTTAGCCGATTTCATATTTGAGCCTTATTCTCCTTATTCCGTACAGTATATCTATTGTATTTTACACGATAAAAAAAGGTTTGTCAATCTGCTTTTAAATGTTTTCCGCTTAAATTCTTTTTTATTCCCATTTTTACCCGTATTTTGCGGAAAAAGAAAAACGCCCGCGGGCGTTTTACATACTCGGCTTAATTATAGTTACCGATCTTTCGGTGTCGAAAAATTTCCAAGGCAACTCGTCTTTGGGCGGTTCCACCCTGAAAACCATACGTTCTTTGCTTACGGGGTGCAAAAACGAAAGATAGTACGCCCATAGCGCGAGTTTGCCTTTCTTCGCCTTTTCCCCGCCGTACCGCATATCGCCGTAAACGGGACAGTTTATTCCCGCCATCTGAACGCGTATCTGATGACTTCTACCCGTGTGAAGTCTCACTTCGGCAAGAGATAATCCCGCTTTCTTTTCAAGCACTTCGTACTCTAATTCCGCCATCTTCGCACCCTCTTCGGTCGCCGTGCAGAGATATACCATATTGTTTACGGAATTCTTTTTTAAATACCCCGTGAGCGTGGCTTTGTCTTCTTTAGGTTCGCCTACGAGTACGGCGTAATATCTTTTCTCGAAGTCCCCGCCGACTAATTGTTCGGAAAGCCTTGCCGCCGCCTTTGACGATTTGGCAAATACCATAACGCCGCCCGTAGGTCTGTCGAGTCTGTGGACGAGTCCAAGGTATACGTTCCCCTTTTTATCGTATTTTTCACGAATATAGTCCTTTATTATAGAAAGCATATCGGGATCTTTGCTGTTGTCCGCCTGCGACGGAATATTCTGCGGTTTTAAGACCACGATAACGTGATTGTCTTCGTAGAGAATTATAAGATCTTCCATATCAAACACCTATCCATATCCCCGAATTTCCGCAGGGAAGTATCACGCCTTCTTCGTCGGTCTTAAGCCCCACTTCGTAAGCGTCCGTCTTTCCGCCGCGCTTGCCTCTGACCGCGATTTCAAGCACGTTTTTCATTACTTGCGGCTGAAGTCCCGTCGTATAACTGTTTATGAGAAAGAACAGCGGCGTATCGGACAGCACCTTTTCACAGAGAGACACGAGATCGAACAGTTCGTTCTCGAGTTTCCAGACTTCGCCGTTCGCGCCGCGCCCGTATGACGGCGGATCCATTATCACCGCGTCGTACTTTCTGCCACGCCTTATCTCGCGTTCCACGAACTTTTTACAGTCGTCCACGATATATCTGACTTTGGGGTTTTCTATTTCCGAAAGCCGCACGTTTTCGCCCGCGCGCTCCACCATGGCTTTAGCCGAATCGACGTGGCATACGCTTGCCCCCGCTTTCGCGCAGGCGACGGTCGCCCCGCCCGTATATGCGAACAGATTGAGTACGCTTATCTCTCTGTTCGCGGACTTTATAAGCGAACGCATAAGATCCCAGTTTACAGCCTGTTCGGGAAAAAGCCCCGTGTGCTTAAAGCCCATGGGTTTTACGAGAAAAGTAAGGTCGTTATAACTTACTTTCCACTCCGAAGGCGTCTTTTTTCTGTATTCCCAACGCCCGCCGCCGCTTTCGCTGCGGATATATTTCGCCGAAAGTTCGGGGTA